>PCXC01000066.1:0-17940 GCA_002796345.1 Deltaproteobacteria bacterium CG11_big_fil_rev_8_21_14_0_20_42_23
TCGACTCAATGTAGTCCATTGCATAGTCTTCAATTGATTCAAAGCAACCAAGATATTGATCTTGAAGCACCTTCTCTACTTCCTCCACTCCTCCGGAGAGATAACTATAGAGAGCTCCCACTAACGTTTCATCATGTGCTTCAATGAGTTCTTTCAGTGTTACTAGCGCGTCAAAGTCTTCATATTCTGATAGCTGAGCCCCTCCAAACCCATCAAAATCATGAATTGCCCACTCTTCAGCAAAGGGCTCTTGAGAAGTTCGTAATATTTTTTGAATGTCTTCTTGGATTTGTTCTTTCGTTTCGACAGGAATCCACGAGCCATGTAACCGACCAGCATTGTAAGATGCAAGGCAAGCAACATAAATTTGAGGCGCATCGTCTTGTTGAAGTGTATCTTCTTTGAGTTCCTGCTTCTGCAATTTGTTTTTGAGATCTTGTTTCATTTGTTTCTCCTTTGTGGTGATGATTGATGTGTTCCCTCACCCATCCAGGGGAACACATCTCGTCACCACGAGCGGAGCTTCAAGGATGACAAGCAAAAGCCGTTAAAGCAGAAACAATGACAACATCTTTTCGTTGGCATTGTTTCTGCTACGACGCGCGGGCAGGCTTGAAAGCGCAGTGGCTGGAGGAAAAAAGATACAACTCGAGAAAGAAATGGCCTACTTTGAGGATGAAGCACAAGCAGAACAACGGGACTGTTTCCGAAGCAGCATATTCCAAATACCAACGGAAATCATGCCCACGATTCCACCGTACAGGAGCACTTGGTTCAACGTTGCTTCAAGAAAAACATATCTTCCGACATAAAGCGCGGCACTCATGATAAGCCCTGCAAGAAATGGGAGAAAACGATGATGTTCTTTCCGATAGGACCAATACAGTCCGAGCAGCGTCAGAAAAATAAAAAAAACTAAAATGGACTGAAGCACCGCAACGTGAAGTAAAAAACCTAATCCTAAAGCCGAAAAAAGTGTTGCCACCGCAGGAATACAGAGTGGACAAAAACCAACGGTGAATGCCGCTCCGAAAGATCCAATACTTGAAAGAAAAGCGCTCTTGCCTTTTTTCTTTCGCTTTGTTTCCTTGCCGACGCCCAATCTTTCTTGAAGCAATTCCCTGCTCGGTAGTTCTAGTGAGCATCCACTGCTTCCTTTCGCGAGCTCTGCTCCAAACACCAGCTCATCCCCTCTGAGAATACTTGGAGAGGAATACTGTTGATATGGATGGTCACGTTCCAAAAGCTCCTGTTTGATCCAGGTAAATGCTACCCCAAGTTCGTCTAACAGCGTCTTCGTTTTTTTGGCATTCGGACAAGCTTCAAAGGTAATAAGAAAAATCTTTTTCATGAGAAAGCCTCCAAGTTTTCAATAATGGGACAAGATTGCGACAACTTATTTTTTTCACAATCAGCAATAAGTTTCTTCAGGTTCTTTTCCATCTTCAGTAACAGCCTGCGTTTTTTCTGAACATCGATCAGTTTTTCTTTCGCCCGTTTACGCACACTTTCGCAACGGTTCACTGAAGACACGCGAAGCGCCAAAAGCTGCTTTATTTCCTCCAGTTTAAACCCCAATTCCTTTGCATGCTGAATAAAATGCAGTGTCTGTACGGCTTCTGCTGAATAAAGGCGATATCCGGATGTGCTCACCCGGCTTGGACGCAAAAGATTGCGGCGTTCATAATAACGAAGCGTTTGAATGTTCACGCCAGCCCGTTTCGCAATCGTTCCGATTTGAAAGAGTGTTTTGGGTTTCATCTTGCCTCCATTCTAAACCCTATATCTTAGTATAGAGTCAAGAAGAACACAAAAATCTACAGAAAAACCAAAAAAAGCCTTGAGTCTCTACCAGAGTAAAGGGCTTACACTTTTCTTAGCAAAACAAACCAAAAAGGAGAAGACGATGAAGAAAAGAAAAGTTGAAATTTTTACGGCGGGATGTCCGATATGCGAACCTGCACTACAACGCATAAAAGAACTTGCTTGTGAACAGTGTGAAATAATTGTTCATGATCTTCACGAAGGCTGTGAAACAGATGAATGCCGAACAAAGGCATATGGTGTCACACGAGTACCTGCCGTTGCCGTTGAGGGAAGTCTTTTAGACTGTTGCCAAGGTGTAGCTCTTTCTGAAGACGTGCTCAAGGAAGCTGGAATAGGGATCTCATAAAAAAGAGAAAGCGAGGGGGCAGCTTTCTCTTTTGATGTTCTGATATTAGGTTTTAGGTTTTGCGTCTCTCACATGTAGCTTGCCATTCAAGGGAAGTGCATCGAGAAAAATATTGAGCGATCCATCTTTATTCACGAAGGCAACGCCGATAGATTTCCAACGTGATTTTCCTTCTTTTTCTTCTTGTACGACGTAAACTTGTTTTGGTGTTTTGTTTTCCATTTTTGATTCTCCTTTGTTTTTTGGGCTTTGTGCCCCCTCACCCAATCACGGGGGCACAAGCACGAAAGCAAACACCTTCTTGAAAGCCTTCAGAAACCATCATGACCATCAAGTACATGACAAAACTTGTTCTGGCGTGTTGCTTGAACATGACGCTGAAGGATCTCAAGAAAAGGTGTGGAAGGAGGAAAAAAGAAAACAACGCGTGTTCAAAACTTCGTGATACAAAGGAAGGGGAAAAACTATGCAGCTTGCAGGAAAGCCTGAGCCAAGAGATTGTGAACCTGGTCATGAAGCGAGTAAACAACCGCCCTTCCCTGCTTTCGGGATCTCACCAGGCCAATGCCTTCGCAGGCTTTCAATTCTGAATAGACAGGCTCATAGCTAAGACCCACTTGTTGGGCAATCTGATGTGCATTGCCTTCTTTGTAGTCAAAAAAATAGCTCAACACTTCAGCACGGATACCAGGGCTAAACAATGCTCGAAGCAAAAGATTTTGATTGTGTTCAAAGACATATGATTTTTCAAAAATAGCCCCACGCTCATCATCCATTTCAGCCGAAATCAAATTCCATTTGTTCCATATCTCTAAGTTATGCCTGCGATGAAATGCTCGAAATATTTTTGATTTTTCAATACGAGTGAAAACAAACTTTTTCTTCTTCGTTTTTTTACAGTATTTGACCACACTCAATAAGAGTGAGCGAGGAAACTCCTCCACAATACTTTCCAGAATAGCCCCAAGCACCGCCGTGTCATCTTCTGCTTTTACCAAACGAATCAAACGTGCCACATTCACCAGGTCATGATGCTTCAACAGCCATCCACGCATCCCAAACAAAAGTCGCGAGCTATCTCTTCCTTCACGTGCAGTTTCAATAAGAGTTTGCTCAAGATCAAGAGAACTTTCACAGGAAAAAGATTTTCCAAACCCAACTCCTAAACGTGACCAGATTGTCAAAAGCTTAGACGTCATAGCCAAGCTCCTCCAAGTAGAGTCTTATTTTCAATGCCGACTTTGCATCAAAACGTCCTATTTTGTCTAAAGATGAAAGAATGATACCAACGTCCTCCTGAAAAATCCCTAAATGTTCAATATCCTGCAAATCACGTTCCCTTCCAGCCACGAGCTTTAATGTTAAAAGATCAGCTTTGCCCAAGGAAAAAACTTCAATCCGTTTCAAGTCAAGAGGAAGAAGTACAAGACGTTGCTCCCAATCATGAGGAAGATAATCAGCAAAACCTTTGCACTCATCATTAAACCAGTCTTCAGGGGCGCCAAGTTCACGCGCTACCTCAAGAGCCGCCTTTTTTATCTGTGCACTCAAAGGAACAGGGGCAATCACATCAATATCGATCGTTGTGCGATTGCTGCCATAAGCAAGGTTTAAGGCCCCACCTCCACAGAGAATGATCCTTTCAGGCGAAGAAAGCCTTTTATCCAGTGCTTTGAGTAAATGCACCATATCTAAGCGTTGTAAAATCATAAGAACATTATACATAAATTATTGCAATATGCAATAATTATTTACCCTTTTGAAATAGCACCATTTTTTATAAGAATTGCAAATTCTATGGCATAAGCTGTAGTGAAGTTGATCGGTCAAAATACTGTTCAGGATCAATTAACTTCTCCTGACGAAAAAGCTCAAAGTGAAGATGTGGGCCGGTGACAAGTCCCGTATCACCAGAGTAGGCAATGGTTTCCCCTTCTCTAACAAATTCCCCCGGATTTACAACAATACGAGACAAATGCGCATATCGTGAACCAGAAATAATTCCTTCATGAGCTAATAAAATTTGTTTTCCATAACCACCATTCCATCCTTCCGATTTTACTCTACCATCCTGAACTGCTCGAACAGGTGTCCCCAGTGGGCAAGCAATATCAACACCTTTGTGCATGAATTTTTTCCCCTTAAGAGGATGAAGTCGTATACCATAATTGCTCGAGACCCTTCCCTGCACTGGTCGAAGCAAGGAAAGAACGCGATCATAATAATTTTTTGCAAGCTCATCAAAATTTTGCAGAACAAGATAGCTCCCATCATACGTTGGATCAGGTAAAGCCTGAGCATGTGCAACAGCCGCGAAAGAAAAAAGAAGGAGAAAGAAAAATCTTTTCATTGATAATAAGCTATCCTTCGCTTTAAAGAATCAAGCTTGTCATTACTTCCAACCTCCTCAAACACTTCAACAAGCGGAGCTTCAGGCTCTTCTTGCAATCGTTGTTTTAAAAAATCGGCCTCACATCCAATATCTAAATAATCACTTTGCATATAAGTAATTCGATCTTTTCCTGTTCGCTTATGCTGCACCAATACACAATAACCAGTTTGTAATTCGGTAATGATGTTAGGATCAATTTGAAATGTTTCTACCCTCCTGGAAGAACCACGTCCTGTAAAACTTTCCTGACGACCATCATGTTCTGTCTGATGCGTAAATTTTTCCACTTCAATTGTCCCTCCCATTTTCGTAATTAAATCACGTGATGTTGCGGAATTTTGTCGAAATACCATTCGAGTATTTGTATTATCAAAAATCTGACTTTGAAAACCTTCTGATACTTGCGCCAAATCCCCTAGGGACTGGTGCGCAATGGAGATAGCAATTTTTGATGAGCGTGCTTTATTCAGAAGTTCAATAAAAGCTTCAAAGGCAATGGAAGCAAACTCGTCAATATAGAGCCCAAAAAACTGACGATCTGCAGCAACAGTATAAGCTTGAATTGCATTAGAAACAGACTTGATATCTTGAATAATCATCCGCGCTAAACGAATGGCCGTCTCTTGATAAAGTCCTGTGTGTAATTGAAACAATACAATTTTTCGATTTTGATATATATCAAGAAGATCGATTTCTCCTTTACCATGAGCTAACAAATCTCCGAATTCACTCCCCACCATTGCAGTGAAATCAGCCATGAGTCCTGATAAATCCCGTGTTTTTCCATCAAGCACACTCAAAAGTGATGTAAGTTCATGGTTGATTTTGAGTGCATCAAGCTGCTGCCGAAGTTTATCGATTGATTTTAAATCCCGCATTAAACTCAACAAACGGTGAAACGTAATTTCTTCTCCCAATTGTCTCAGCGCATGACAAAGCTGAAGTGTCGCAATCTCAGAAGTTTTTTTGTAATAAACCTCAGACCACACTTGCGCTGAAATAATTTTATCTTTAACTTCACTTGCATTTCCTCGCCGCAGGGGATTGTAAGTATGTGATCGCTTTGGATCTGAGAGAGAAAAAAAATAAAAATCTTTTTCCCTCCCAGTTGCAACAACAGCCGCGGAAATTTTTTCAAGAAGCGACCTATCTCCTTTCATATCAATGACCGCTGCCCCTCTCCCACGAATAATGTCATGAATTAAAGCCGGGACAATACCACCTTCGGTTTTACCTCCTCCAGTTACTCCAACTATTTGTGTATGTTCCATACGGTTTTCATCAGGAAGAAAAATTTTTTCTCCCGTAAGCGCATTGAGCCCTGCAAAATACGCATCTTTGGGAGCTGTTTTTCTTCCTGAAAAAAATTGTTTCCTGGGAAAGTATTTTAACTGAGGTCGTGAATCTTGCACGTTTCGTTCAATCCACTTCAAAATCGGACTCGTCAAAAATGTGCTCAGAAGAAAGAGAAAAAAAATGCAGAGAAAAAAAGTAGCTACCCCCTGAAAAAGTATTTCAGCTCTTGTCTCTGTTTTTTCCCATGGAATCAAATTATGAACGCTATGTAAAAGAGAGAGAAAGATGTTGCCAAGTTCGTGAGTGTACCAAAACCAAAGTAAAAAGCAGATGGTGGTCAGGAGAAGGAGCAACATCGTTGTATAATACCATGAAGCAAGCTTTGGTAATTTTCGTTCGATAAGTTTTCCGATAGCATGACCAAGATCGAACATCCCCCACCACGCAAAAGGAGTTTCTTGAAAGCTCATGAGCAATTCTCTCCCAGTTCCAAAAGAGAGATGAGTTGATTCTTACGCCAGCCTTTCCAATCTCCAGGAGGAGCAAACTCATCATCAAGTGGAAAAAAAACTAACCTCGAATGGTGTTTTGTTTGCTCACGCAAATAAGAGATCGTTTTTTCATCTCTATAAAAATAGAGTACATAATCGGGTCCCTTATCGGCAGTATAAGTTTGAGCTATCTCATCATATCGAGCCTTACTTTTTTGTGAGAGTTCAACTTCAATAAAACAATCTTTTTTTCCCCAGACTATGGCTCCATCAGGAACACGAGGAAGTTTCTCAGAAACTTGTCGAAATTCACGATCAGCATTCCATTCACTTCCTCCATGTTGTTCTAAATAAAACCGTAATGAGGCGCAGAGAAGGTCATGTTCGATTGTGCTCATATCTAAATCTTGAATGCAGGGAAGATGATCTTGTAGGTTTTTGTCTAGCTCTTTCCATCCTTTTTCTGCAAGGAGGTATACTTTAGATTTTCCTCGATATGGCATTTGTTTCAGAAACCCAGCTTTCACCATTCGGTATAAGCGATGGTACATGGCCCCCTTTTTTTGAGGAGGAAGCTTGAGTTCATCAGGAGCAAAACGAGACAAAAGTTGCTGCAAAGTCAAACATTGTTGCTCCAAAAGAATTTGAAAAAGGATGAGGTCCTGTTCATGAAGTTCAACCTGAGACATAAAGATTTTTCCCCACCATGCTAGAAAATAAACACCCTCCATCAAGGAAGATTATTTTCAGCACCTCATTTCCTAAGCTTTTTTCAGTGTCTCTAATCTATTAAAGACACTGAAAAAACCCATCTGATTAACCATCTTTCCCAAGACATAAAAAAAAATAAAAAATCTCTCTTCCCTTCCCAGCCCCGGAGTAATTCAAATGAATTAAAAACCCGTAGCTTCTCCTGACCACCCCATCCCAAAGTATAACTTTACATTACGTAGGGAGGGGGTGGTCAGGAGATGATGTTTTGCAAACATCGTGCGAAGGGTTTGAAAAATAAAGAATTTTATTTTTCCTCCGGGGCGACCATCTTGTCCAAGCTTTGCAGTGTAAAAACCAACTGCAAAGTTGGAAAGATGAAGATTCATCATACCTTCTGATCCTTTACTCCCTCATTTTGCACTTTTTTAACAGGTATCGGATAAACATATAGACGATCACCTGTGATTTTAACTTCCTGGTCTAAGAGAATGTTATAGGACTCTTTTTCTCCTTTTTTCCCTTCCTGGTGAAACATTCTGCCTACAGTAACCCAGTTTGTTTTTTCCTTTTTAGTCTGTGGGTCAATCACCACCACAGGTTCCTTAAGAAAAAACATCTTCTTCTTTTGTGCTTCCATTGTGTACCTCCTAGAATGTTATCTGAATGGAAAGTGGTACCTGAATCGCAGGCACCACTCCCGTTCGACGAAAACTAAAAAATGGTTTGAGAGCAAGGCCAATAGCCCAACGAAATGTGGGGCGATATTCCAAACCAATACTTGGAACCAAGGCAAGATTAAATGAACTAGAAACAGGAGGAATTGGAAGGGCCCCATTGAAGCGATCTCGATAACTTATGTTTTGACGACGAAAATATTGGAAACCAACAGCAACACCTCCATAAGGTTGCCACTTCCGTTTTCCAAAGTAATACCTCCCTCCAAGGAGCCAATGAAGTGCAAAAACATTTTCTCGAAAGGTGCCATTTGCCCCTTCGATTTGAATGTCTCGATAGGTAAATGGTGATGTTTGAACAAGCCCAACTGCGTAGTCAATTGCGAGATGAGACAACAAGCGATCAAACTGATAGACCCCCCCAATCCCAAACTCTACCCCTGGGGCACCCTGAAGTTTTCCTCCCGTCGGATCTCTGTGCGTTTGATAGACAAAACCTAATTCCGGACCAACTGCAAATCGACCTAACGCAAAAGCGTGGGGAGTTTTCAAAAATAATAACAAAACCAAAAAAAATAAAAAATGTTTCATCGTCATACCTGTTGGTTAATGAGAATTGTAATGGGTGTATTTGCATGAAGCGTAATAACAGGCATCGCTTCCGTACGCTGATAATACTGCTGATCTCGATTCATTTCTCGCAATGTACCTTGATGTGCCCCTCGAAGAGTCAATTCACCAAAGGCTCCTCCACTGGGAGTAAAAACTTGGGTTGCCCCAAGCAAAGCCGACGACACTACACCACGTCCTCGTTGAAGATGCTTTTTCTTCACTTTTCCAGCTATACCTCCAGCACCCTCTTCTCCAAGTGCAATCCCCGAGAAGGACTGAGAAACTCCATCAGGAAAAACTAAGCGGGTGAAGTTTACATGAACACGGTCTTCTATCATGCCTGATGTAACGCCAAAGACTCGAGTCCCTTCGGGAATAACCACCTTTCCATCCCACTCGATAGGTCTCGTAATTTTAGCAATAACTGGAACTGCTCCATCTTGAGTAATGACAGTTTTTTCAAGAATCGCTGGAAGCTCCGTCCCTAAAGGTAATCCGAGAGAAAGAAATCCTTTTGCATATCCTGGTTCAGAAAAAATCATCATGGAATTAGCCTGAACCGGCGGAACTTCCCTTGATGTTTTTTTTTCTTCCTCTGAAATTTTATTTTTTTCTTCCCGTTCTTTCTGACGTTGAAATTGTGATTTATCACGTTCACTTTCTTTTTCTTGTGCAAGACTCAATTGCTCCAAATAATCAGGAGTAATTTCCTCTTGAGGAATAATCCGTTCCATAAGCTGCTCTTCGTACTGCTGAGAAGAAGTTTGTGGGGGTTGTTTTGAATTCGGAAGGGTAAGAAGTACAATGAGAAGAAGAAGTATAAAAGCACCGCCCATAAAAATAAACTGGTGGCTTGAAGGGCTAAAACGCTTTAAAATGGTCTGTTTGCTGTCGTCTTGTTTTTCGACGAGTTCACTTAAAATTTGGTGTTCTCTTATATTACTCATAGGACAAACCTTATCTCAGCAATGTTTTTGTCTTGTTCTTGAAAAGAAAATCGAATTGTCTGATCGTAATCAAGAGAAAAAGAAGGAAAAAAAAGAGTCCCCGTTATTTTTTCCTGTTTGGAGATAACCTCTTTACTCAGAAGTATTTGATGTGGAATTGGTGTGGCCTGCAAAACACTTATTCCCTTTATTCCTCCTAAAGTCAGCCTATCCAAGACCACAGAATTTAATTCAAGAGGTCGAGAACGTTTGTTCTGAAGTGAAAAATGAACGGCAACCATGTTTCCCATGTTCAAAAGATAATTGAGTTCAATGCGAAGACCTTCTTGCTCTACACGTTCTTTTAATCGCTCTACTTTCCACTCTTGACTGAAGAACTGAAAATTCTTTGGAAATGTTTCTTGAAAGTGGGAATTGTTAAAGTCTTTAGAAAGTTTTTTTTCAAAATTTAATTCAACTAAGTTGTCTGATGAGCGTTCAGAGGTTTGTAGATGTAGTGCAATAAGGGTATTATCACGAAGATGTAAAAAAAGATTCCCTGTTGCATGAGCTTGCAAAGGTCTCACCATAATATGTGAGCCTGCTGGTTCAATTTGAAAATAGGGTCGACTCACACCGGTAATTGCCTGTGCTGGCTCAGGGAGTATCAACATACTTTCTTGTAAATATGTTAACGTGATTGAAATTTTATTTGTTTCACTCGGGGTCACTAAAAATTCTGAAGCATGTGCAGCAGTCGCGAAAGAAAAAATTAAGAGGAAGAAAAATGGTTTCATAATCCACCTTCCTCCATTGGTTGAGTTTTATGTTCGCCCAAAACCTCTTGCAAAGGCACTTCCCGCCAATTGAAATTGCTCACAAGCATGCCTTGAGGCATGCGTTCATGACGAGGAACCCGAGCAATATAAAGTTGCCCTAAAAGACCAGTTTGGTCATAGGGAGCATCCTCATGATCGAGAGGTTTCGTTTTTAAAATGCCCCGAACATCCAATTCAAATCCAGCTTGATTGCGTGAGGTAATACGAAGATATTCAATATCAAAAAGACGTTGGACATGTGCTTTTCGTACTTTATATAAATATTTCCCCTCCCGAAGCTTTTTGGTATGTGCATTCTGAAAAGAGCGAGTCATCATATTTAAAGCCCGCGATAGGTCTTTTTCAATTGTGTAACTATTTATTTCGAAAAGTGCCTTGAGAAAGTCTTTAGAAAAGGCGAGCACTTCAACATCATACACTTCATTGTTTTGTTTTAATGAACGAATAGATTCAGCATTTCCCACTTCATCAACCCGTATCACCACAGGGGGTTGTGAAATGACTCGAAAATAAGCACATGTAAGAAAAACAATAACAAAAAGAAATGCAGGAAGAACCCATCGTATGAGAGTTATGGTACTTGCAACATGGACATGAAGTTCTCGTGCATTAACAGGAATACGAGGGAAAAAAACACGAGTACATTTCGATATAAAATTTTTCATTAATTCCCTCTCCGTCTTTGTTGTGTCCAACGGGAACTAGCGGAAAGTTCATTCTTTACGGATGAGGCAATTACTTTTGGAGCTTTAAGGGGGTTTCGCATAAGAACAGCACCGCTATGAATGGCCTGCCCACCCTTTCCCCCCAAACGCCCCCCTGTTGAGAGGATACTCATGGGAAGCTTTAGGGCTGCCAAGGGCCCCGCTCCCAACAAAAAAGAACCCCCCGCGGCAAAAGCATTAGCTGAGCCATTTACAAGAGCAGCAGAAATAAATGGTGTTGCTAAAAGAAAAAATCCGAACAGACAAGATTCAGCCATAAGCTGAAGCGCATCCATGTTTACAAACAAATTCGCTGCGTTATTTGAAAGAATAGAAATATCTGAATTCCCGAGAAAATGAATTGCAGAAAGCAAATGGGCTTTCAAAAAAAAGGAAGCAACAAATGGCCATAGTGAAACAGAAACCACAAACTTCAGCCAGTTCGTAAAACCATTAATGCCCGGAATAATACTAGCTGAAATCATGAAGGGACCAACAACAGCGAGAAAGGTCATCACCACTTCATGCATTGCTTGAAACCATTTATAGGCAAAGAAAAATGCTGTGAGTGAAATATGTTCAAGTGTCATCACTAAAACATATCCAACAAAATTGAAGAAACCTCCTAATGCGAAAATAGCACTCTTTCCACTGATATCATGTTGTTGAAGTTGAAGCGCAAGTGAGCGTTTTTCAAGGCTCTCATTGAGTTCAGATAATGATGGCCCCGGAAGAATACTGTCTGAAAGATGCTGGCCATATGACCAAAGAAAATCCTGAATGTACTTTGCTGAGAGTAAAGCAAGTGCAACTAAAAAAAATCGCATGATAAGATGTGAAAAAGAAAATTCATCTGGAGAAAGTGTAACTCGAACAGCCATCACCAAAAAAGCAATCCCAAGACATAATGCTATGAGACTCCCTCGGACATGCGGGAGACCTCCTCCCTGTTCTAACATATCGAGAAGATTTGCTGCAAAGGCTGATCGACTCATTATAAGAAAGAAAACTGAAAGAAAAAAACTGAAAAAAAACTTCATCGTTCTAATTCCTCCTGAGTACGAAAACCATTGCTCAGCATCTGCAAATAGGCAGAACTAAATTGAACAATACCCTTCTCAACTTGATTGGAATTTAATGCATCTTGTGCTTGCAGCGACAGCATCTGACTTTGGTTTGCTTCTATATTTGCAAGTTGTCGCACTTGAATAGCTTCAGCTTGAGCACTTCGAAGAGCCGCTCTTCCCTCACTCGCAAAATCAAGATCATCAAGAATTCTTTGACCAGTCTCTGCGTAGTTGAGAGATTCATCATAAATGCGCGTCGCATGTTCAAGAGCGTAATGCGCGAGATAATCTTTGTAGGAAAAAAATTCTCCTTCTCCTTTTACTACTCCCCATACATTTTCAATAATGTGTTTTGCTGTTTCTGCATCTTTTGAACGAGTTAATGGGGGAAAGGGAAGCGAATTGTTATCATTAGAAAGAATGTGTTCAATAGCAGCATCACGTTCAATGATGCTGCTCGTTTCCAAATGTAGGGGGTCGTCATATCCTCGACGCATATCGGCAATATGTCGATCTAAATAATCAATCCCTTGAAGGGTACTTTCAAGCGTCATCGCATTACTTTTAATCTCAGCCAAAATCGCAGCAAGAACAGCATCACCAGAGTCTCCAATTCCAAAAACAGCCAAAGCAGACATGGGTATCGAGATTGAAAAGATGATGACCCCAATACGAATACATTTCAGAATTTTTTTCTTCATCCTCGCTCCCTCTTCACTACTGCCTTCGCAGATTCGAGTTCATCTGAAGTAATTCCATGCGGGAAATGCGCTGATAACCAAGAGATGCGCTGATTAAGATCAGCTTCAGAAAAAAGAAATTGGTAAAATTTTTCTAGCTGTAATTCAGGGGGATGAGTCGTACACATCCAATAAATCCAGGGAGTCACTTCCACTTGAAGAACACTATGCTCTTCCCCCACCATGCCAAAAATTTCAGAAAAAACTCCTCTGCGCATACGCAAACCTTTGATTAGTTCAAGCTCCTGAACATTTAATTTAAAAACTTTTTGTAAGAGGGGAAGTTCTTCAATCGTTTTAAGAACAAAACGAATGTCACTATTTTGAATGATAGAAGTTTGAATGGTAGGATTTAAAAAATCATCAAGTTTTTGTGAAATAGAAATAACACTTGAATAACGTTTTCGTGCAGTTCGATACAACTCATCTAATACCGTTGCTGCTGCTGGATCACCAAGGTGTTTCCATACCTCATCGAACAAAATGATTTTTGGACCGTCAACATGACTCACATGAAACCGAATAAGGGTAGCTAAAATCTGCATCACTATTGCTTGCAAGTCCCCTACTGGTGGAATGCCAGCCAAATCAACGGTAACAAGAGGAGCATTAAAATTAATGTGGTGGCTTCCACAAAGAAGTTTCCCTCCTTCTCCTTCAATCCAAAGTGATAAACGTTTAGCAAGATTCAAACACAAAGCTCTGTCATCTTTGTCATCTGATTGTTGAGCAAGTTTCTCAAAGCATGAATACAGACCTCGAAAATGTAATTGATCTTGATTCTCTTGATAGAGCAGTTTGATAGCCTTACGAATATAATGTTGTTGCACTCTGTTTAAATGCTGTTCGCCCTCATCCTTCACCATTCTTTCAACGACACCTGCAAGTTCTCCTAAGTATCCTGGTTCGAGTTCACCACGAAGAGACAAAAATGGATTAAGTGAACAATCCCCATCCGCTTGAAGATCAATGTAAACTCCGCCAAGGAGTTCAGTTAAACGTCGATAGGAACCACCAATATCAACAATAATCATCTTGGCATGAATTCTGGTGTAGTGAAGGAGCAAATACTGTGCGAGAAAACTTTTTCCCCTTCCAGTAGGCCCAAAAATAATTGCATTTGATGCTGCAAGCCTAGGATCGAAAGGATCAAAACCCGTAAGTTCATCGCAACGACTTTTGAATAAAACCACAGGATGAGCGGCTCCGCGAGGATGTTGATAAAGAGGTAAAAGCGAAACTGTTTGCGAAGATATCATCGGGAGAGCACGTTTTGTTCTGACTTTTTCAAACCCACCTGGAAGCATCCCAAAAAAGGAAGCTGGGTAGGAAAACTCTTCCCGCAATTCTTTTGCTTCAGAACACTGATGAACCAAGCTTCTCAGATTTGTTTCTATCTCTTCAATTTCAAGATCGTTTCTCCCCCAAAAATGAATTTGATATGACGTTCGAAACGCCTTATGCTCACCCTCGACTAATCCATGAATTGTTTCTTGTAGAATACGATGTTCATGCTCAGCATGTTCATCTTTTTTTCCACTTGTGGTGAGGTTTGCTTGAACGTTTCTCGCTCTACGTAGTTCTTTTAAAATATTTTCGGGTGAGCAAGCTTCTACTCCAACACAAATATCTAATGGAAATTCGCGCTGCTGCAACAACGGAGACATCGATACCAGGGACTGTCGTTGTGGAATATCCTTTAACGACATTACCCGATGGATATAATCATCAAGTATAAATTCTCTGGGGAAACGTTGCAAAGAGGAAAAAGTTATTTTTTCTCGTACATAACTTTCATTATCATTGTCATCTCGAAACTGAATGTCATAGGGAATATTTTCTGCGCGTCGTGGATTAAGTTGTTGATATAAATATCTGTCGAAATCAATTTGTGTTAACTCTCGTGCATTAACTTGCATTTGAGAAAGTGCTGACTTTATTTGGTCAGCAACATGGTATATACGCTGCGTTTGCGACCTTCTCCACATATTTGTTTTTCGTAATACGTAGGTGCTTGAGCTTCCTCCAAGGATATCTTTTATTTTTGTCCATGTTGTTTTTTCTTCTTTCCGTGTTTCTGGAACCAAGGTTACAAAAAGAAAAACTCGTGAATGCCATATGTTTGAATGAGTTTTATAATGCTGAACCGTCTGTTTCCAAACCTTATCTAAAAAAGGCTCTGGTGACGTATAAGTTGAAAACATTTCAAGCAACGGCGATGAAGGACGAATCTGAAAAACAAACTGGAGAGACACTTTTTGTGGAATGACATGTAAAAAAGAGAGGACCTCTTCTTGAAACTGGAGGCACTGTTCTTCAGAGTAAGCTTCTAGCGAAACTCCTCGCAATTCAAAGCCCGCTGTAACTTTCCCGTCATCATGAAAAAGATAATGTTGATCATATTTCCAATATGGAAGTAAGCGAGATAATACTCCCGCCTCAGTTTGAACTGACTCAGACATTGCTAATATCCTTTCGTTCTGAAAGTGGGAGATACACTTTTTTTCCAAGATGATATTTCAAGCCATCTTCCAACCACTCTGGTGGTTTTTTGGTCATGAGAAGCCTTGATACAAAATAGAGAATGGCGCAAAACGTGGCGACAAACAGAAGTGACTGTGTAAAGAGATAACTGAGAACAAAGGCAAGACAGAGAAAAACGGCATGGGCAAATTCAACCCCAAAAAATTTTGGGCGAGTATTAATCAATTTGTAATTGGTTATTTTCATAGTTAAAATCCAAAAAAAGTTGTTGAACCAGTAAGTGATTGCACAAGTGTAACAATGGCCCGCAAAAGCATGAGCCCCCCTATTCCCACAAAGCCTGTGACTACTCGTGCTTTTGCTCTCTCTCCGTCTTGTCCGTCACTTGCCATTTTGATAAAATTCACCGCGACAAAAATGGAAATAATGCCTATGCCAATGGTCTGAATATAAGTGATTGTCCTATCAACAGTTGAACTCACATCATCTCCTCCAAATCCCCCAATAACTTGAGCAAAAACTTGAGTTGGAGCACTTAAAAATAATATCGTGCCTCCATAATAAATCGCCTTGATGTATCTTTTCATAATGTGTTCTCCTTCTGCTCTTCAAAGAGCAAACAAGGTGCCAAAAAAATGCTTCCTTCTAAGGCATTGAATTTTGGTGGTTCTCGTGGAAAATCATTTCCTCTTTGCACAATATATGCGTCATACTGACACAATGGGCCGACACACTGACACATCATCAGGATTCTGGATTACAGACAGATACTACGCCATTGAATGTATTGGATACGGTGGCATGGGTGAGGTATGGATTGGGAAATCCCATGGGGATCAGGGTTTCCAGCGTATTGTCGCAATCAAGCGAATATTAACAAACAAAAAAAGAAGTGCCCATCTTCACCAATCCATGAAAGATGAAGCTGCCCTTCTTTCTCATCTTACAGCATATCCGAACATCATAAACATCTTCGACCTTCGCTTCGACCAGGGGATTCCCTGTCTTATCATGGAGTATATTGATGGCCCTGAGCTAAAAGATATTTTTGATCATCTCGCTCCGGCTGAAACAACATTACCTCTTCCAGTAACAAATTATATTATGCTCGAGACTTCAAAAGCTTTGAGTTATGTTCATCAGGCTAAAGATCCCCAGACAGGAAATCCTCTTAACATCATTCACAGGGATCTCTCTCCTACAAATCTTCTCATTACGAGCAACGGAATCATAAAGCTTGCCGATTTTGGTATTGCTAAATGGGATCTCCAAACCGTTTCCACCGTCCATGGCGAAATTAAAGGAAAGTTTCGTTACATGTCTCCCGAACAAGCAATGGGAATAAAAATCGACTATAGATCGGATTATTTTTCGCTTGGTTTGATTTTCTATGAGTGCCTCATGGGAACACCTACCTATAACGGAACAAGCGATTCTGAGGTCATTCAGCAAGCTCAAAAGGGATTTGTTGATCTTCAAAATATTGATGACCGCTATCGTCCACTCTTAACAAAACTGCTCCATCCCGACAAGAAACAGCGTTATCAAAACTTAGAGGAATTTCGACGGGATTTAGGAGACATAAGTTTGGAAACAGGAAAGGTTATCACACATGATTCGTTTGCTCGTTTTTTACAGCACCTTCATCTTCCACAGCTTGACTTGGGAACTAAACGAAGAATTCGTGCAGAGCACACTCGTTTAGATAGAACTGGCGCACAAACCACCACAGGGTCTTCTTACAGATTATTTTTAATGCGTCACTGGAGAATATATCTCTCGTTGCTTGTAATTCTAATCGCCATCAGTATTTTGAGTTTAGCTTCATTCTCAAGAACTTCCTCTCCATCTTCTCCCTTAAGAGGAAATGTTGAAATTACCTCAAACCCTGATGCTGTTTCTTTGACCATTCAGTATGATGACACAAAAATTCAAAAAACATCCCCCCTCACCCTGAATGATCTTCCTCTTGAAACGCCCATTATGATTTCAGCGGAAAAAATAGGGTATCAATCAGAAAATAAATCTTTCTCCCTTTCGAAAACTCTCCCGCACAGAGAAACATTATTTCATCTCACTCCCCTTCCTCCTCTCTATGTCCAATTTGTCACAACACCACCATCAGAAGTTTCTATTCCTGGTATTCTTCCATCATTCGACGCTCCATCACCTCGAAAAGAACTTTCTCCAGGAACGTATGATATTATTTTCAGCAATCCCCTCGTTTCCAAATCAGTTCACATAAAACTTGAAGCTCCATTAGGTGGTGAATATCTCTGCAAAGCAAATATGCAAATTGACGCCATCACAAAAAAACCGACTGGGAAAAACCCTTCCGCAACCTGTACAAAACGATAAACCACCTGATGAACTAGGGTCTAATATAGGTTCTAAATTAGGGTCTAAATCAGGTTCATTTTTTACTAAGTGACGATGACCAGAGGCATGATTTTTTAATTCTGAATTTAAACGTGTCTATCTGACACATGGTTGTATCAAGTGACTCACCTTTATCAATCGGCATTCAAACAAAACAGCCATTTTAAGCAAAAATATTGACTTGGCACAAAGCATGTAGCTTAGAAAATTATTCTTTTTTCGAGAAAAGAAACCTGTAAATTTTTGAATGAATGTTTTTCTAAAACAACAAAAATTCCAGACAACAACTAAGCGTTGTTGGATCATGTTCAACAAAACCTTAGTTTCAAGGAGTGCTTTTTCATGACTAATATAGGTTCTAAAATAGGTTCAGTATCTATAAATTATTTAGGTTCTAATCTAGGGTCTAATATAGGTTCTTAAATAGGGTCTTTTTTAGGGTCTAATAT
>PCXC01000066.1:17960-18167 GCA_002796345.1 Deltaproteobacteria bacterium CG11_big_fil_rev_8_21_14_0_20_42_23
TCTAAATTGGGTTCAAAATTATGGTCGAAAATAGGTTCTAATATAGGGTCTAAAATGGTGTTGATGTTAACAAAAGATAAAAAAACCCCTATTAATGGTGGGGTATTACGATTTTAAAATAGGTTCAGTATCTATAAATTATTTAGGTTCTAATCTAGGGTCTAATATAGGTTCTTAAATAGGGTCTTTTTTAGGGTCTAATATGGG
>PCXC01000066.1:18182-32319 GCA_002796345.1 Deltaproteobacteria bacterium CG11_big_fil_rev_8_21_14_0_20_42_23
TTGGGTTCTATATTAACAAGTAATGCCCAGCAAACAAGGATCATGTGAGTGATGAGCAATCATACCAGCGAACCTTAAAACCATCATGCTTATGATACAATCATCTGTGATTTTCACGTTGACTTTTCACAAGCACTTTGTCATTTATGAGGTAAGGGGAGGGAACTATATGGAATCATTGATTTCCACCGCGGAAAGTCAAAACCCGCAAACAAGCGATTCGCCTTACTCAGCGAATGACACTCAATCACAATATACACTTCAAATTAAACTAAGGTCTTCTGTTGTAGAAGAATTTTTTGATGTTCCGCGAATGAAAATTCATCGTTGGGAGGAAGCTGGAAAAATCCAAGCTGGTCACGAAGAGCATGGTTCTCGAAAAATCCGTTATTTCGATGCAGAAAATGTACGAAAAATGGTGGATCTCCTCGGACGAAAACAAAATGTTGATGGCACTTACACTTATGCTATCTGGCACAACAAAGGCGGAGTTGGAAAATCAACAGTTGTCTTTCAGCTTGCCACCATGATGTCGACCCTTATGGGACTCAAGGTTTTGGTTATTGATACTGATGGCCAGGCCGATACAACTCATTTGTTTAACGCTGAACAAGAAGTCCCTTTGGACACAGATGACTTCATCGATCAACGAAGCATTTGTGATATTTTATACGATCTGATGGACCCTCATAATCATACCGAAGAATCCTTAAAAGAATCTTTTGAAGATACAAAGAAGACTATTCTTCCGGGCCTTGATCTTATTCCCTCTGATGATAGAGTTGTCGAACTCGACTATGATATTCGTGAGCTGAAAGGGAAGGGAATTATCACTGAGGAAAAAGGTGATGAAAGCTTTGACCTTTCATCAGTTGCTCTTCTTAAAAAATTCATCTCTTTCGTTCAAGAAACATATGATTATGACGTTATTCTTATCGATTGTTCTCCTGACCTTGGGGATATGAATGTAAATGTTCTTTTTGCAGCTGATTGCCTTTTAATCCCTGTAGAACTAGAACCCAAAGCCCCACATAGTCTTAAACGCGTTTATAACCGGCTCATAAAGCTGGCTAAGATGCATGAATCTTTCTCCTTCGAAAAGCTTCTAATAGTTCCCAATATGAATGAACGGCATGATGTTAAAGCTGTAGTGCAAACTCGTATTCGAGATATGCTCCCAAATTTTTCTAGTCGCATTACTCTTACGAAAACAACTACCGTCGTTAAAGCGATAGGCCAGCGCCTTCCAATTTTTAATTATCAAGATCCAAATGCAAAATGGATGGCGAAAATTCCGGAGCCTGCAAAGAGACTAACTAACGAGTTGTGGGATTTATGTCACGAAATGCTTAACCTAGAAGAGCCTAAACCAGATCACCATGGGCTATTTAAGCCAAAAGGTATCACAAATGCTCAATAAAGATGAAAAGCTTGAGACGATTCCAATGGAAAATCTTCTTCGGCCCTCGAGGGAGAAGAGGGGGCGATCATCCCGATCAAAAGTTCTTTGGGACGATTTGATTCTCCCTACGCAGAAAGTTACCCCAGCAGAAGGAAAAAAAATAGAATCGCCTGTAGCTTCTCAAAACCAGGAGATGACTTCCAAGCCTCAGGTTCAAAGTACTCCTTCACACAAAACTTTTTCTAAATCAGAGCCTATTACATCAGCAAAACTTCCCCTAAAATCAGCTTCTAAAATAGGGTCTAAACAGGGGTTAAATATAGGGTCTAAAGTAGGTTCTACGTTTCAAAATAGGTTCGAAAATAGGGTCAATTCAGGTTCAGATGTGGGTTCAAATTTAGGGTCTGTTTCCTCCGAATTGAACCGAAAAGAAATCAATCTTTTAACACGGGGGATTGGAGGAAAACTGGTGCAATATCTCTACTGGAAATCCCTCTCAAACGAAGCTGGAGGTGCTATACAGGTCAGCTTAAAAGATTTTTCAGTCCACTTGGGTGTTAAATATGAAGGCCTTAAAACTTCCGTTAGACGCTTATTAGAGAACGGTTTGCTCCAAAAAGAAAGCTCTTCAAAAGGTCGCTCTGGCTTTATTGCTTTCTCTCTCCCAGTACGAAGCAGGGAGGGTTTACAAGCTCATTTTCAACCTCAACCCTTTATGCATAATCTTCCTGAAAATCCGGTTCTAAATTGGGGTCAAAACTCGGTTCAACCTTCCCCTTATAGTAGTAGTAATTATAATACTACTACTATAAAAGCAACTGCAGAACCAAATTTAGAACCTAATAACATACCACCCCAATTCCATGAATTTCTTTCAACGCTAAATTTACGTGAATATGGTTTGCGGTCACAATCACAACTTGCACCGTATCTAGGAGAAGGAAAAGTTTGTGAAGCCCCCTTAGAGCTAGAGGAATTTTTTCATAAATTTGATGCGGTTATCACTGACCGAGAGGCTCGTGGAATGCATATTGGTTCGAAAACAGCGTTGTTATTAAGCTGTTTTAAAAAGGGATGGATAACTGTTCCCGAAGGGTATCTTTCCCTGGAAGAAGAACGCTTACAAGAGCAACGAAGAGAATCAGAAATTAAACTAAAAAAATTACGTGAACACAAAGTGCAGTTGTATCAAACCAATTTCGAACTCTTCAAGGAAGAACTTTCCGAAGAAAAGAAAAAAAATATTTTTGATGAAGTAAAAGAAGAACAGAGCACGATGCAAAACGGTATCGGTGCAACAAAAGCCACCATTGATAAAGTAATAAATGCTGAATACAACAATCGTCTTCGAACAATGTTTTTGAACACATTGGACAATCGTGAAGAAGTTGTTTCTTTATTAAAATGGTAATTTTTTTTTGGGGGAAAAAATGTCAAATCAAAATAAACAAATGACACCTAGAGGAATGGGAATAGAATCACTTATTTCAAAAATTGAACCCCAGAAAACTTCTTCAGATAAAAAAAATGATGGTTATTTTTTCTTACCAATTGAGAAAATTTTTCCACTTTCAAATCAACCACGAAATAATATATTCGAAGAAGGTTTGGAAGACCTTGTTCGTTCAATTAAGCAAATTGGAATTATTCAACCAATCATAGTAAATAAACAAGGCCAGGATAGATACGAAATTATAGCAGGGGAGAGGAGATTTCGTGCAGCAGTATTGGCGGGGCTTGAAGAGATCCCAGTATTGATTCGTGAAGAGGAACCAGAAAGACATTATCTGCTCTCACTGGTTGAAAATTTAATACGTGAAGATCTTAATGCTATTGAAGAAGCGCTTGCATACAAGCAACTGATGGACACCTACAAATTTACCCAAGAGGACATCGCAAGTGAAACTGGATTTTCAAGATCTCGGATTGCCAACAGCTTACGCCTTCTTCATCTTCCTTTAGTTGTCCAAGAAGACTTAATGGGGCGACGATATCATTCAGGACACGCTAGGGCATTAATGGCTCTTCAAAATGAAGAAAAAATTCTCAAATATCGAGCAAAGCTTCTCCAGAAATATATTACTGTGCGTGAATTAGAAGTTATGGTGCAGTATGAACTTGAAGGAAGAACTCAACTAACTGAAGAAGAGGGAAGCGCTTATCCAAACTGGTTGAGAGAAGAAACAAGTTTTTTTGAACGTGAAATTAATGCGCCTGTGAAGGTATGCCCAAGAAAAGACGGGGGAGGGCGTTTAATTATTGAATATGCCTCTGAGGAAGACTTTCGTAGAATTACTGGGTTAATCAAATCATGATAAAAAAAGCGCACTATATGGTTCTAAAAAAGGGGGCGTTGACGACATGGAAATATGCTAAACCAACTCTCTTTTGGACCACCCTTTTTCTCTGGGCTGTTTTTAAAGTGCTCCTTAAAATTGTAATCGGTTTTCTCTTTCTTCCATTTGCTCTCATTATGGGCTCAGCTCAGGGAATGCGGCAATCCAGTTTATTGATGATGTTGGACGAGGAAGAAGGGGAGATTTAACCATCCCTTCTAACTTGAACGAAAAATCAACCTCTATAAACCCTTGGGTTGATGGCAAAACTCTCCAACCTTCGGTACATTGTTTTTCTTGGCATCTTGATTGACTTTGCTGCTTTACTGACATTTCCTCTATGTACTTCAAGAGCCTTAATAATTTCTTTACGTTCAAGTTCCTCTATTACACTAGATTTTACATTACCGATTAAATCAATATCACAGTCTTCAATTTCAATCATTTCAGAACCACGGTACTTAGCATTGACAATAGCACGATCAATCGCAGCACTGAGTTCACGTATGTTTCCTGGCCAAGTGTAATCACGAAGGTAACGGTAAACATCAGGGCTAACAGTTACTCCTGCTTCGGAGCGTTGAAGAAAATAGCTTATAAGGGCTGAGATGTCCTCTACACGCTCACGTAGAGAAGGGACCCTTATCTTCCATTGACAACGATAAAATAAATCATCTCTGAAAGCTTTTTTTTGCCGTTGTTCGTCAATATCGCGATTTGTTGCCATAAGAACTCGGACATTGACCGAAAAGTTTTTATTTGATCCTACAGGGTTTACAATTCCATCTTCAAGGACCCTTAAAAGTTTTGCTTGGGTTTCTGGAGGAAGCTCACCAACCTCATCAAGGAAGAGAGTGCCTTTGTGAGCATCACGAAATGCTCCATTATGGTCCGTAACAGCACCTGTGAAGGATCCTCGTACATGTCCGAAGAGTTGGCTTTCTGCGAGTTGTTCGGGGATAGCTGCGCAGTTTAAAACAACAAATGGCTGCTTCTTTCTTTTTGGATGATAAAAATGAAGGTATTTTGCAGCAAGTTCTTTTCCCGATCCCATTTCCCCAAGAATCAACACCGTTTTGTCAGTCTCAATAATTTTATCCAGGCGATCTTTTAAATCTTGAAGGGCAAGGGAAGATCCAATCATCATTGTTGAATTGAGTTCTGGATTGAGGGATGGAATTTTAACGGCATCATTTTGCTCTTCAAGAGAAAATGTTTCCGATTCGATTTGATAGGGCAGCTCAAATCGTCCAAGACGTAGTGTCCCGCGAATAGGGAGTTTCCGATCATCAACAATGAAGTCTTGAAGGAAAGTTCCGTTTTTACTTTGAAGATCACGAATGTAATAGGAACCATTTCGAAAATAAATTTCAGCATGTTCACGAGAAACTTGTTTTCGTGTTTCTGGGGTATCAGGCAAAACAAGGTCACATTGTTTACCTCTCCCGAGTTTGACTTGTATTTGCATGAACGATTTTTTTTTTGGTTCAGTAAATGTGAGAAGAGGGAGCTCATCATCAAAGGTGATTTCTCCATGCAAACTCCCGGTCATAGTTTGATCAAGTATGGCACGATCAGATCTTTCTCGTTGTATCAATTGAAGTCGATATTCATTGATGTCAAAAACATCTCTGATATTTAAAGTAACCTTTCCTTCAATTTGTTTTCCATTCTGATAGACTTGCCCGTTTATTTCTTTGATCCAAACACCTTTGTGATCAACTACAATTTGCGCTTGAATATTATTCCCTAGACCAGGAAGGCAAATGGCACACTCAGCACTCCCCCCAATATGCATAACGTCTTGAAGAGGTTTGAGGTATTGAAGTTCACTTTTTTTAAAAACACAAATTTCGTACATAATTTCTCCAGATTAAAAGTGTGTCGATGTGTCGTGGTGAAGGATTTTATGACACACTTCATGACACATGTGTGCAGGTTCCCGAACACACTTTTTCCCCATGCTCGGCATAACCTATTGATATCTAGTGTCTCATGTTTTCTTGTGTCATTCTGAACAAGTGGCACAATCTCTGCTTAAGTATATTATTTAAAACATGTGTCAACCAAAGACACATTATTGTCTTGATTTATTTGGCAAAACATTATGTCCATAACTGCTGTGCAGAAAAAAAGTATTATTAAGGGGATTCTAGATATGCGGCAAGCTGTTACATGGTGCCTTATTTTAAACATGTTCTTTCAACTCCAGGTGTTTGGAATTGCTTCTGCCCATGCAGAGAAAAAGATTTCTTCTTTACGGGTAGCAGTTCTTCCCTATGCAGAAACACTTACTCCTGAGTTAGATGTTTATATCAAACGCGTCCGGAAAGATTTAAAACAACAGCGGGAAATTGAAGTGCTTGATGATGAATATGCACGCTCTATTTTGGATTATTATCTTACTTACGTAGATGAGAGTACTCAAGAAACAAATATTACAAACTTTGTTCAAAGTGCTCGTCAAAAATATTCAGAGCTTAAATATAAAGAAGCAAAAGAACTTATTCATCAGGCAAAGCAAGCAATTCAAGCGAACATTGATGCTGTTAAAAGTAACCGCTTTCAGATCGATATTCTCATGCTTGAAGCAAAACTTGCGTATCTCGAAAAAAACTCCTCCCTCATTGCCAAAGATTATGAAACGATTGCTCATCTTGACCCATCACTCACCTTAGAAAAGGGGCTCTACAGTAGATGGGAAATAAAAGCCCTCGCGACCGCACGGGATAATATCCTAAAAGAGGGGACGGGGACGCTTTCAATTACCGCAAAACCTTACGGGAGCGAAGTTTACCTCAATGGTCTTCATGTAGGAACCACTCTTTATGATAAACCCCTTTTGTTGAAAAATATTCCTCTTGGGCAGCACTGTGTCGAGCTAAAAACCATTCACCATAAATCCTATCGCACTTATGTTGAGGTACAAAAAAATATAGTAAAAATACTAGATCTTCAATTAGAGCGCGCAGTTTCTTCGGGTAAAACTAAAAACGCTCTCATTTCACCACAACATTTTCATACACCATATGAACTTTCTTATCTGATGACGCAGCTTGGATATTATATGAAAGCCGACAAAATAATTTTAGTTCGAGGAAAAGTGGATGATCAAAATAAGAGTGATCTTTTTTATCAAATTGGAGACACCGAACTAGGTGCTGTTTACAAGGAGCACTCTATTCCTCTCGATAAACAAAAAAGTGAACATGTGGCTTTAGTCACAAAAGAAATGAGAGACCAACTTGAAAAAGATCTTCTTAAAAATCCACATGATCAGCTGATAACTCAAAGTGTGGGAAGTCTTAAACTTCATGAACGACGCAAACAACCGCTTCTAAAAAAACCTTTATTTTGGATTTTAGTTGGTGCTGGGGCAGCAACCGGTGGCGTTGGTTCTATTTTGCTCGGCGGAAGTGTAGCAGCATCAACAACAGGCGGCATTGTGATTGGACTTTGAGAAAAGGAATCCAAGATGAAAAAAATTGTTCTTACTCTATTTGTTTATTGTTTTTGCGAATGCCTTATCGGTTGTGGAGGAGTTCAAAACGGAACCTCCCTAGCATTACAAATTGAAGATGCTCGACAACCTGCGAGTATAACGCTCCCCTCTGCTGAGGAAAGTCTTTCACTTAAAACAATTAAAGCAAATAATAAAGGTCTTGATCCTTTAAAGGTTTCTGAGTTTCGAGTTGTTGTAAGTGGAGAGGATATGGAAGATCTCCAAGTTACTGCAGATGCAAACGCGAAAGAAATTCAAGTTTTAAAGATTACTCCGGGAAAGCGAAACCTCCTTATTGAAGCCTACAATGAATTAGGTGAAGTAATAAGACGTAGAACAATAAAGCAAATAGTGATTAAGGCTGGGGTAGTAACGCCAATTAAAACAAGCCTTTTTACCGTCCCCATCATTTTGAATTATAAAAATAAAGCTGTTGCTCTTGAAAAAAATTTTCGCATCATTGGTTTTGGTGAACCTGGGAACCATCTGAAACTCAATGCTCAAACTCCTTCAGCACAACTTAGCTTGAACGAAGCTATAGATGGAACTGAACTTCTTATTATTCCATCAATTTCAACAGGCCTCTTTACTTTTCAACCAGAGACAGTTGCGTTGGGTCGTCAGGTTATAGAACTTTCCGATGAGAAAACAGGAGAGGCAAGCACAAGAGAAATTACCATTGTTGATGCGGACCATCGTCCAGGGAGTCACTTTGCGACGGGTAATCATCTTATCTCGCGAACTTCTGTAGGTAACAGTTATGGAAATGCAAAAATATTACATCTTCCTTCAGTGATGAAAGAACTGGGAGCTCAAGAATGAAACGTGCGTTATATCTAGCTTTGTTCATGGTGTTTATTTCTTGTGGTGCTACAGATGATGGTGCAGCTGACCGTCTTGTGCGCATTCGTTTTAATGAGCCAGAAAAGCTTGCTGTTTTTCAGACGGAAGAAAAAAATGCATCATTAGAGCTGAGTCTTTTAGGAGAGAAGGGGGATGGAGTTTCTCAAAAAATTGATCTAATTTATAACGAAGAAAGTGAGCAGTATGAAGGAATCTTGGAGCATTTTTCTCCAGGGAGATATTTAGTTTCTCTTTCTCTTAATTATGTAAACCAAGAACAGCTTCTAAGCATTAGCAACAAATCAGCCACATCTCCTTTATCACTTCCCATTGCTCAGTTTTCACTTCCAATGGATATTGTTGTAGGCCAGGAAGAATTTATTCTTGATGTTGCAGCAAAAGATTTTTCTTTTGAAGTAGATTCGGACAACGATGGTTTTTTTAATCTTGATGAAGTCTTGGCTCTTACAAATCCTTATTCATCTGACACAGACCATGACGGAGTTAGCGATGGAGCAGATGCTTTCCCAAGTCTTTCACAAGAATCCCTTGATAGCGACCAAGATGGAATTGGTGATAAAGTTGACAACTGTAAAAGTAGAAAAAATCCAAATCAAGAAGATGTAGATGAAGACGGTCTTGGTGATGCCTGCGATCCTGATTCCGACAACGATGGGCTTTTAGATGATGCGGAAACGCTTCTTGGTACAGATTCATTGTTAGCAGATACAGACAACGATGGTGTAAGTGATGCTCTTGATAATTGTCCCCTTACTTTTAGTAACGATCAAACTGATTCCGATCATGATGGTCTTGGTAACGCCTGTGATGAAGATGATGATAATGACGGACTTCCTGATAGTGTTGATGTCTGCCCACTTCTTGCAAATGCTTCGCAAGCAGACAGTGATGGCGACGGTATTGGCGACGATTGTAATAACGATGATGATGGTGATGGGGTTTTAGACATCGAAGATAATTGTTCAACAATCATTAACCCAAATCAACTTGATAGCGATAATGATGGCCTTGGTGATGCATGTGATGAAGATGATGATAATGATGGTTTACTTGACAGCGAAGAAACAAGCGCAGGAAGAGATAACCTTTTCACAGATTCCTTGTTAGCAGATACAGATGATGATGGCGTAAGAGATTCAATTGATAATTGTCCTCTTACATTTAACCCAGCTCCGCAAACTGATAGTGATGGTGATGGAGAGGGTGACGCCTGTGATTGTGATATATCAGATGCAAGTATTTCTTCACAACAGGCCATCTATGTTTCACCACGCGGGAGTGATTTGTTTTCTGGAGCACGAAATCAGCCGGTGAAATCCTTGAAAGTTGCTCAAGATAAAGCTCTGGAACGGGGTGTTGTAACAATCATTGTGGAGTCAGGGTTGTATGCAGAGGAACTCTCTGTGAGAGAAGGACTTCACTTATTTGGTGGATATGTTCTTTCAAATGATCGATCAGTTTGTCAGCGTTCTCTCGGTCAACAAAACCAAGATCAAAATCTTACCATAATTACTTCGTCAACATCTCCCGCCCTTTCTTTTTATGACATTAATTACAAAACCATTTTGGATGGCTTTATGATTACGAGTTCATCTGTAGATCAAAATAGTTTTACCGTTCTCGTGGAAGGAAGCGATAATCCTTCGCAGAACAATGTCGAAATTCGAAACAGTTATATCATAGCTCCATCTCTTCGGAATGGATCAAGCACCGCAATAAAAATTGTGAATGCCAGTCCAAGAATGCTTAATAATGTTTTATATGGAGGAACATCAAGAATAAGTTTAGCGATCTCTCTTCGAAGTGCTCCAGCACCAAAGCTACTTCACAACACTATTAGTGGAGGCTCTGGTTTTGAAAATGCCATTGGTATAGAATCTTTTCAATCGATTCCAACATTAGCAAATAATATTATTTTTACTGAAGGGGAGGGGAATCAAACAACGTTGAGGTTTTTAGATGAAAATCCATCGAATAATATTATTATTAAAAATAACCTTCTCTTTGGAACAAAAGAAAATCCTACTGCACAAGTTAAAATCTATCTCGATTTCAATCCATCATTTTCACATGTCTACACAACCGCCGAAGCGTTGAACGCAGCTTCAGAAAACTATGTCTCTAACGTAGATTATTCTAGTGGCCTTCCGACGCTTTTTTTGGATGCAAACATCAACCATCGCAATTGGCGACTTCGTGCAAATACGCCTGCTGAAGGAAGAGGAATTAATACTCGTTCAACTTTTGGAATTCCAATTTCTTTTGATCACGATTTGAAAATTAGAAATGAAGATCAAGCAGATATAGGAGCTTTTGAGCGTTGAGGATAAAATGAGAAATATTGTGTTAGCCTTCATCCTTTTAAGCTTCTGTGCCTGTGCGCATTATCCAGTGCGTGCAGAATTCCAGACGAAGATAATGAAGTTGAGAACAAAAGTGCTTTTTGATTTTGATAAAGACAACATCAAACAAACGGGAAAACCACTTTTACAGGATGTTGCAACTGAACTTAAAAAAGATCCAAGGGCCTTTCTTTTACTTGAAGGCCATACGGATTCAACGGGTCCAAAAGAATACAACGAAGTGCTTGCTGAGAATCGTGCAAGAGCAGTGAGCGCATATTTATTACAATGTGGAGTGAGTTATCGACAGCTTACTCTCATTTCAAAAGGAGAGCGTGAACCTGAAGATGTAAGACTTACACGAGAAGCATATCGTAAAAATAGACGAGTAGAAGTTTATGCTCAGACAAAATCAAAACCAAAAGAGAAAATTTCGAGGAGGAAGAAATGATAAAGTTTATTTCAGGTTGTATAATTCCAATTGTCGTATGTTTTTTTGTGTCGTTGGCACATGCAGAAGTACTGCGAGTTTTAGATTTTCAAACGATAGTTTACGATGAAAATGGAAACGTCACTCAAGATGAGTTTGTTGATGTTAATATTCAAATCGTAGATGAAAATAATACTCCTCTTTTTGAAGAAGATCATTTTGAAGTTCCCGTCACGAATGGAGCTGTGAAATTGGATATAGGAGAAACTCTTGGAGGTGTTCCAAGTAATGTTCTGAATCCAACTGATGGAAGAAAATTTCTTAACGTTCGCATTAATGAAACAAGTCCATTTAGCCTTCTCCCATTAAGTTCGGTCCCATATTCTATTTGGTCAGACAAAGCGATGGCGGTTGCAGATGGAAGTATTACAGCAAACTCCCTCCAAGATGGTATTGTTGAAGCACGGCACTTTTCTCCTAATTTTGATATCAGCTCCCTTGGTGGATCTGCTACTGATGCGCAAATTCCAGAGGGCATCGCTCGTGATACCGAAGTGATACAAGATATCACAAACGCAGTGAATAATCTCCAGGCAGTTGGTGTTCAGCTAGATCAAAATGGAACTTTTGCTGCGCAGCTTGGTGAAACCGTTCAGATTGCTATGGAAAATTTATTCACTCGCATTGGAGAAGAAACTGGCGCTAGAATCGCAGCGGATAGTGATCTTCAAAGTCAAGTGATCCAAAATCAAAATAATATAGATTTGTTATTAAACAGACCAATCCCTGACGTGGGTGTTGATTTGTCCACACAATCAGGTTCAACAACAACTTTTCAGTCAGCATTTTCTCGTCTTGACACTCGCGTTCCAGGAGGTAATGAGCTTGGAGTAATTCAGCTTGCAGAAACAATTATTTCTCCCGGGGAAGAATGTAAACCTCTCACCGCTCCTGTTGTGAATATGTGGTTAACAAATTCTCATGCAGATTATTCTGACAACGGAACTGCAACAAGTTTTATATCTTATTGGCATCTTTACAACAGGGCTTATAATTTTGGTGGAGTTATTCACTGTTCTTATGGGATTTTATATAAGCTTTCCAACTATCGAGGAGATGTTAAGTTTGATCTCAATGGGACTACTCTCCATTGGACAATTACGGAGATAAGATAAGCGAACAACCACCGCTTGAGCTGCTTGAAGAGGCTGAGTCAGATAAAACTAAATCAGGTGTAATAATTTGTTGATATTTCAAAAAGTCAATCTCTTCGCAAGTAGTAGGAGCAAAGACTGAAAACTCACTTTCTGGAATGAACGTGACTTCGTCTCTGTTGTTTGAGTCAACAACAAGAATGATGTCATCAACACTTTCTCTTGCAGAGACGCTTATAATGGATTTCAAAAGAGGGGATTCATTGGCCTGATCATCAATATTCCAATACTCTGCAGAAGCAAGAAAAGTATCTTCATTAAAGCCAGGCCAAAGAATTTCGGGAGAAGTTTGATTGGCGTATCCCTCAATTTCGATGGTGTATGCGCCTGGAGGGAGGTGGTTAAAAGAAAATTCTGAAGGGCCTGAGCAAGTACTTTTATCTCCCTCTCTACAATTCACATTTCCAGCTATAAATGAATAAGCTTTGCATAAAGGGTCTTCGATATTTCTTGCAATGATATTTCCAAGGTAAACATATTCTCCATCCTCATCTACTATATATCCTCTAATAGATGCAGAGTTTGATTTAAGATTCGTCGAAGGATAGAGGTTTTGAATTCCTAAAACATCATCAGGTTTTGGGAGAGCTTTTTGATCGTAGAGTCCAAATCCAATGTTCTTAACAGAGAACATTGTGGGTACAAATTTCCCGAATTGAAGAGCAAAATCATCTTCAACATTATCAATGAATTGTTGATTGAGGCTTGTGTGTGCGAGACCAAAAAGATGGCCAATTTCGTGAACAAGTGTTCCAAAAATTTCTCGAAAGTTGTTATGAATTGTGGAAATTACAATACTGGTTTGTAAATAGTTTTCTGGTTTTGAGGGTGATCCTGTAATTTTTTGTTGGAAGGTTGCCCCAGAATATGGTCTTGCAAGGGGTCTTTGTTCACTGATCGACGAATCATCATCAAAAAGAATGAGACTTATATTTTTTTGAATGAACTCGTTTTTACATGCCTCTCCAAGAGGGATCAGGTCAGTGTAACAAAGATGTTGAGGTGGTATATAATCATCAATGTTTTCCCCTGTTACATCCTCATCAAGAAAACCTCCAAACACAAAAGAGGGGAGCTGGGCATCTTCTATAGAAGACCAAACACGAAAAGCTTCTTCAACAAGAAGGCGAAGCTGCTCTTTAGTATAATTTTCAAATGGACCAGGATCTATGTAATAGACATGAGAAATGTCCACCTTATATCCAACAGGTTTTTTCGTCTCCTGATTGATAAAAATAAAATTATATGCCGCGGAAGAAGAGGGAAGAACTATCTCTGCCATGATGCAAAGGAATAAAATGAAATTAAAAACTTTTTTTGGAAAGATTTTTTTCATGTGATTTTACTGATGTTAAAGCTTCTTTTTTTTGTGAACAAAAAATAACAGTTTAATCCAATGATGGTTAAAAATAAAAACAGGGAAAAATAAAAACCAACCTTGTAATCAATTTGCATTACGCCAGCACCTGACGCTAAAGCTTCACGAGCAAGTTTCATTTTGAGGAGTAAAAGCAAAATAGAACCAACGCCGCCTAGTACAATGGAACTCACAAGTCCTTTTTTACCTCTTAGGAAGCTTAAAAATAATCCAGCAATAGCAACCAGGAAGGCACCCATAGCGAAAGGTTCGCCGTCCACTTTTTGTTTTGTACTTTTTCCTGAAAAAAGATTTGGCTGTTCAATGGTAACACCTGTTACTAATTGAATCCCTGAAAGAGACATTACCTTTTGTCCTGAACAAGAAACATTCGCAAAGGGAAGAAAAAAACAAATAACGATGATGCCAAATAGAGCCACTGAGATTTTTTTGTTTTTCATAAACCGTCCTTTTAGGGGAGTTTTTATATGGTAATTCTTCTTACATTGACAAGGTTCATTTTAAGAGTTAAATGCAATTGTATATTAAATAATATACAATATGAATACTAAACAAAACACAAGCAAAAATCTCGTTGTAAACCCATTCAAGGGGAAGGCTGGTCTTGTCCTGCGAGAGCTTCTTTGTTCCTCAAGTTCTACGTGGACTGGTGATGCTTTGTCTCAACAG
>PCXC01000067.1 GCA_002796345.1 Deltaproteobacteria bacterium CG11_big_fil_rev_8_21_14_0_20_42_23
GCCCTTTTTTCAACAACACCAAACCGTAAACCACTCTCATTACTCACTTCGATGTGCTCATGGAGGGTTTTTCAGGGGGGACTAAGTACTTTTGGTTTTTCTTGTAATTGTGAAAGTGTTTCACAAAGAAAGCTTGTGCCTTCAACTCGGCTGGCCTTAATTTCATCTTTATATTTTTTCGTCCACGGTTTGCCAAAAACACTTGCTCCAGCTAGATGAATCACCGCATCAAAGCCTTCTAGTTCTGAAGGATTTATCCTTTTGTGCTGAGGATCCCAAAAAATATCAGAAGTTTTTTCTTTTTTTCTGCTTAATGTGAAAATTTCATAGCCTTTTTCTTCAAAAAATTCTGTTAAGGCTGAACCAATAAATCCCTTTCCTCCCGTGATAAGAATCCGTTTCATCTTTCACCTCCCCAATAAAAAAGCCACGGCAGCTATACCATGGCTTTCAAAAAATGGAAGTGCTCCCTTTTTTTAACCTTAAAAACTGAAAATTCGTTTTGATTGTTTAAAAAATCCAAGAAAAACCAAGTTTTCCACCTGGTTTCACCCCTTTATTAGATCCACGTACGAAAAAATAGATTTCAGGTTCTACTGTAAGCGCAAATCGTTTTTTGAACCGATGTTGAAAGCCAAAGGTAGCAGTAATAACATTATTCGATCCGCTGGTAGTAGTATTTCCATTAACATTTTCTTGTCCAATAGCATAAATACTTCCAATTTTTGCATAAAGTCCTGTGTTTTTGTCTTTCCCAACACGTTGCTCATACCCAAAGCTATATTTAAGAGAAAATATTTTGTACTTAGGGCGTGTCCTCATTAGGAGATAAGTAGTTGAAGTAGTTGATGTTTCATGGTATTTCCCTTTTTCTTGGGGAGGGAGATCATGGCACGAACGTATTTGACGGATGAAGTATGGCAGCAGCTGCAGGTGACGCTTCGGAAGAAGGGATGTCGTCAGTGGAAGAACAGTCGGTAGGTTATGGAGGCGATGGTGTGGAAACTGCGTACCGGAGCCCCTTGGCGGGATATTCCACCAGAACTTTGTCCCTGGAAAACGGCCTACAATCGCTTCAACCGTTGGGCGGCCAAGGGGTTATGGGAGGATTTTTTTTTGCGCTACGAGGCGAAGTTGATACGGAATGGGTATTCCCCGACGGAACTTACATCCGCGCTCACCAGCATGCGAGTGGAGCTCGGCATGGAGAAGAGCGTGCAATCGGGATATCCCGGGGAGGGCCTACCACAAAGCTTCATATGGCCGCCGATGCGCATGGAAATCCGATCGATTTTGAAATCACTGGGGGTGAAGTCCGCGACGCCAAAGTTGCTGACGCGCTCATCGAAAAAATAGGAAAGGCAGAACATATAATCGCGGACAAAGGCTATGATTCAGAAGCCATTCGGGAGACCGCGAGACAAGCGGGAATGATTCCGGTGATTCCTCGGAGATCAAACAGTGATAAGCCGAACCCGGAGTTTGATGCGTATCTCTACAAATTGTGCCATCTGGTGGAAAATTTGTTTGCTCGGCTCAAACACTTTCGCAGCATTGCAACGCGCTTTGAGAAGCTGGCCCGAAACTTTAAAGCCATCATCTATCTGGCATGCTCACTTATCTGGATCTAACTCTTATGAGGACACGCCCTAGTAGTCGTATGCTGATCTGGCTGGCCAAAAGCTCTACGAAGTGGGTTTACAACACCATCTAAAAACCCACTCAGATCAAGGTAGCTAAAAGCAGGGGTTACTTCTATCCCCATATTGTGGGTAGCATCTTCGGAACGAAAGAAATTATACTTTATCGGAAGAGCAACACTGTAAAGTTGATCAACATAAATTCCTTCTAAACCAATTTGAACCTTATCACTTATTCCATAATCAAAGCGTAAACTATAGAGTAATGGAGCTGGAAGTTCTAGACCTAGGTTAAAGCTGACAGCGACATCATTTTTATCAAGCACTCTCACTCCATTTACCAAACTATTTTGGCCAGCAAAACCTGTGTTGCCCATGAAGAGCAAAATAAAACTAAAAAGAAGACATCGTGTACTTTTTTTCATATTTTTTTCCTTTTTTAAGATTCTCCCCCCTTTTTTGTTCTTTATCCTTTCACTTCAGGCAAATCCCACAATTTTTTTCCAATTTTCTTAGCCACACCTTTTTCTGTCGATTTTAATAAAAACTTATCATCGCTCATAAATGGATGAAATTTTTTCGCGTACTTCAAACCATCACTCGTGAACTTATCCAAAGAAGTAAGATCAACTTTCCATTTACCTTCTTCGTTAACAAAACGAAGTTCTGCTCCAAAGTCTTGATCTTTGAAAAGAAGCGTTGCAGATGCTGAATTTCAATGGCTTCTTTTTCAAGCCATCCTTCGTTCACGGTGCGGATGAAGATTTCTTTACCCGAAGCTGTTTTTAAAACTTCAGCAGGAATACGGTGACGGAAAATTAAAATTTGCACTTGGTTTGCAAGTGACTCTTGTTTGATTTCCTCTTTTTTTCCGCGTAGGGCCAATTTTACATTTTTTGAATAACTTGCGATGCTTTCTTCGCTTAAAAATGAGGCCGCTTCTTCTCCCTTTTTTTGAATAATGGCTGCGTTGTACTGCATAAATGCTTGGTTCACTTCTTCCACTCCATTTCCTTGAGCCAACAGTGGCGGTGCAATCACGTTGCTAAAAACTGACAACACATACAAAAGCGTCTTTATCCTTTTCATTTCATCTCCTTTTTTCCCATTTTTGTTCATGCCCTCATTTTAAGGGCAGAAGTACTTTTCTTCAAAAGAGGATGACATTTTGTTACAATGTCGACATACTCCATTTTTAGCCAGTAATTTCAGGGGTTTAGAATGAAAGCAGATCAGCGACTTCGCAGAATCAGATCCACCTTGGGTTTAAGCCAAGAACAAATGGCAAAAGAACTTCGGGTCACAAGAGCTGCGCTCACCCTTTGGGAAACGCGAAAACGTGCCATGCCAGGACCAGTGCTTTTAATCTTGGAATTGTATGAGCGCGAGCTTGGCTTCAACGAAACTTTGCCAGCACTTTGTATCCAAGAAAAAATCAATGTGGGAAAAATGCGCCATCTTGATTTAGCAAAGATGACGTTTCAAACTGCTCTTGCCTCGTTAAAGGAAGAAATCTCGAAGCTTTTTTCACATCAACACAAGAGAAGCGTTGAAAACAGAATTCATGAAGCCTTAGTTTTAAATTTAATAGATCAGCTGGGAAAATTGAAAGGTTTGCCGATGAAAGTAGGGCAAATGATGAGTTTTTTCGATTTCGATCTCAGTGAAGAGGAAAGGTTTTACTTCTCTACTTTACAACAGCAGTCACCTTCTTTGCCCGAGCGAAATATTATTGAAATCATTGTGGAAGAATTTGGGGAAACTCCTCGCCAGCTTTTCAAAACCTGGGAAGCATTACCCTTCTCTGCAGCAAGTATTGGGCAGGTGCATAAAGCCGTTCTGGAAAATGGAAAAACGGTTGCGGTCAAAGTTCAATATCCTGGTATTCGAAATTCACTGGAGAAAGATTTACTTTACGCCAAAGGAATTGATAAAATCCTCACTCATATTTTTAAAGGCCAAGAGCCTGGCGTATGGATTGAAGAAATTAAAGCACGATTTTTGGAAGAGTGTGATTATGTAAATGAAGCAAAAAATCAGGAGTTTTTCAAAAATTTCTTCGAAAACGACAAAAACATTTCAATTCCATCAATAATAAAAGAACATTCCGGCAGAAAAGTACTTACCAGTGAATATGTAGAGGGAAAAAATTTTGCTTCGTTTTGTTCTCACGCAAGTGAACTTGAAAAAGAATGGGCTGCTCAAACCATCTTTCGCTTTTTCACTGAGCCTTTTCTGCAGTCGGGTTGCCTTCATGTTGATCCGCATCCGGGCAACTTCCTTTTCAGTTCAGAAAAAATTCACTTTTTAGACTTTGGCTGTGTGAAAAAAGTTTCTGTTTCATTTTTAGAGCACTTTAAAAACATGCTTCACAGTTTAAAGACCAACGACAAAATCTTGTTTAAACAAAGCTGTTTGGGGATACAGATGACAAAGCAGCCTGAAGTCTTCAACTTCGATTGGCAATTTGGTTTTATGAAGGAGTGGTTATTGCCGTGGTACCATGAAAAACCCGTTCACCTCAGCCCTAAAAAGTATAAAGCGCTTTGGCAAAAGGCAACTCTTCAGAATCCAAACGTAAAAAACCTTAACTTTTCATCAGAGCTTATCTTTTTAAACCACACCATTTGGGCTATTTACGCCCTATTTTCTCATTTGAGGGTGGAGCTTACCGACATTCCTTGATGAACCCGGCAAGTTCTTCAGCTTCCATCTTTTTATTCGCTTCCGAAAAACCAGAGGGGTATTTAGGCTTTACTTTTTCATCTCGGACACAGGCACATATTGAGCTTGCACCTTTTGAAGCGGTTTCAAGATTGGCCGTTCTGACAAAGTCGATGCACATTGAAGCAAAATCTACATTATCATCGGCGTTCCATCCGCCCGAACAACCCACAGATATTCCTAACAAAGCGACTATCAGAATTTTTTTCATCCGCATGGCATTACTCCTTTTGAATAAATAAGGTGCCGTTTTTTTACAGAACCTATTTTGTTTCGCGGACATTCTCATATTTATTTATTCAAGTAAATTTAAAATTTCTTGTAAAAGAGAACGATGTTTAAGAACCGAATCACTTCACTTTTCCTCCGACCTCATTTTCTTAAAGCACACCATTTTGGCTATTTAAGCTCTATTTTCTCATTTGAGGGTGGAGGTGGAGCTTGTTGCTACGTAAATAAAAACTGCGCTCTTCTCAAGATCTCTATATTTCTTAGCTTTTTCACCTCTAAAAAAATTACTTTTAAACTTGACTCAAAAGGTCTGATTAGCTAGACAGGCGCCGCAGATGCACTAGATAAAGGATTGCGCCGATGCGGTATACTACAAAAACTGAATATGGGCTTATTTGCTTGGTAAACATGGTGAAATGCGGTGAAAAAGAGCGTTTTACCATCAAAGATTTGGCCGAACGGGAAAATTACCCTTATGCTTACGTGGAAAAAATTTTCCAAAGCCTTCGTTCTGCTGGCATTGTTACCTCATTTCAGGGCAAACAAGGTGGCTATGCCCTTTCTAAACCAGCAGCCGAAATTTGCTTAAAAGAAATCATCGAAGCGCTCGAAGGCCAAACCTTCGATGTCATTTGCGAGCAAAAAAGCGCTCATGAACATATTTGCAACCACTCGGGCCATTGCGCCTTAAATCCAATTTGGAAACAAACCAAAGACTTGTTGGATAATTACTTCGCATCCCTCAGCTTGAATGATGTGGCAAAGCACCAAAATGCACTCAACCTCACTGCGGCAACATTTCCAATGCAAACAAATGAAGCCATGAAGGAGTTTTAAAGATGACCACGGCAATAGAACAATTTACCAAACGGGAATATAAGTTTGGCTTTCAAAGTGATATCGAATCTGACACGTTTCCAAAAGGTTTAAGCGAAGACGTCGTTCGTAAACTTTCCGAAAAGAAAAACGAACCAGCTTTCATGTTGGAGTTTCGTTTGAAAGCCTTTCGCCATTGGCTGACACTCACAGAACCGCACTGGTCTGAAGCGCCATATCCAAAAGTGAACTATCAAGACATCAGCTATTATTCGGCGCCAAAAGAAAAACCAAAATTGAACAGTATGGATGAAGTTGATCCCGAGTTGCGCAAAACCTTTGAAAAGTTGGGCGTTCCTCTCATGGAACAAAAACGTCTTAGCGGCGTTGCGGTGGATGCTATTTTCGATTCCGTTTCAGTTGCTACCACCTACAAGAAAAAACTTCGTGAGCACGGCATTATTTTCTGTTCGTTTTCTGAAGCCCTTCAAGATTGTCCGGAACTTATTGAAAAATGGTTAGGAACGGTTGTTCCTTACACTGATAATTTTTACGCAGCTTTAAATGCAGCCGTTTTTTCTGACGGATCATTTGTGTATATTCCAAAAAATACAAAGTGCCCGATGGATCTTTCCACTTACTTCCGCATCAATACACAAGGCACTGGTCAATTTGAGCGCACCTTAATTGTGGCCGAAGAAGGCAGCCAAGTGTCTTACCTGGAAGGCTGCACTGCGCCTCAATTTGACACCAATCAACTTCACGCCGCGGTAGTGGAATTGGTTGCTCTTGATAACGCCGACATCAAATATTCAACCGTGCAAAACTGGTATGCCGGCGATCCCAAAACCGGAAAAGGTGGCATTTATAATTTTGTAACCAAGCGCGGTCACTGCCTTGGAAAAAATTCGAAAATTTCTTGGACGCAAGTAGAGACAGGTTCCGCCATTACGTGGAAATATCCAAGCTGTGTTCTTATTGGTGATAATTCTGCTGGTGAATTTTATTCCGTAGCGCTCACCAACAACCTTCAGCAAGCCGACACCGGAACTAAAATGATTCACATTGGAAAAAACACAAAATCTACCATCGTGGCAAAAGGTATTTCGGCTGGGCTTTCGAACAACAACTACAGAGGCTTGGTTGAAATTCGCAGAAGTGCTACCAATGCTAGAAATTTTACACAGTGCGATTCAATGCTTGTTGGTGATAAGTGCAACGCAAACACTTTTCCTTATATTGATGTGCAAAATAAAACTGCACAAATTGAACATGAAGCATCCACTTCAAAAATGAGTGATGATCAACTGTTCTATTTTAGAAGTCGTGGCATTGGCACAGAAGATGCCATGAGCAGCATTATCAACGGTTTCTGCAAAGACGTATTTCGCGAACTTCCAACAGAATTTGCAATTGAAGCACAACAATTATTGGGAATTAAATTAGAGAATAGTGTTGGGTAATATCTGACAAAAAAAGGAACAAAATAAGCAGAGGAGATTGCCACGTCGCTTTCGCTCCTCGCAATGACAAAAGAGAAAAGGAAAAACAATGTTAACGATTAAAAACTTACACGCACAAATTGAAGAAAACGAAATTCTGAAGGGCTTAAACCTTGAAGTAAAGCCTGGCGAAGTCCATGCCATCATGGGTCCAAACGGATCTGGCAAAAGCACTTTAGCAAAAGTACTTGCCGGCGATGCATCTTACGAAGTTACTGAAGGTTCAGTTCTGTTCGATGGGAAAGATCTTCTCGAACTTGAACCAGAAGAGCGCGCACTTGAAGGTTTCTTCATGGCGTTTCAGTATCCAGTTGAAATTCCAGGAGTAAACAACGCAAGTTTTCTGCGCATGGCTTACAACGCAAAACGAAAACACCAAGGTAAACCAGAACTTGATGTTTTAGACTTTGAAGAATTGCTCACAGAAAAAATTAATATGCTCAGCATCAATCCTGCATTTGCCGAGCGCAATGTAAATCACGGTTTTTCTGGCGGTGAAAAAAAGCGGAACGAAATTTTGCAAATGGCAGTGCTCGATCCCAAAATTGCCATCCTCGATGAGACTGATTCTGGTCTCGATATCGATGCTCTTCGCATTGTCTCTGAAGGTGTTAACAAACTGAAACGCGAAGATAATGCCGTTATTCTTATTACGCATTATCAACGATTGTTGAACTACATCGTTCCAGACGTTGTTCACATTATGACAAATGGAAAAATTATTAAATCAGGTGACAAAACTCTTGCTTATGAACTTGAAGAAACTGGTTACGAAAATTTTATTACAGAAGCAACTGCAACTGTATAGCTTAAAGGAATCGTCATGACTCTTGCTCCTTATCGTGAAGTAAAACAATTTGAACCAAGCGCAAATACTGCTCCAGCTTGGCTTGCGGCTTTTCGTAAAAACGCTTATGAAAGTATCCAAAAAAATGGTTTCCCCAGCAGAAAACAAGAAGGCTGGAAATACTTAAACTTGGAACCCATTCTTTCAAACGTATTTGCTGAAAATACCAAAGCAGAAGAACTGAACTTGAATGACATGCTGCTTGAAGACGCTTATCAAGTTGTTGTGCAAAATGGAAAAATAAACACAACACTTTCATCTTCAGATCTTCCGCAAAACCTTGTGGTATGTAGCTTTGAAGACGCGTTAAAAAACTATGAGCGTGAGTTAGAAACGTGCATCAATTTATCTCAAGCTGAAACGCTCAACAGCTTTGAAGCCCTAAACCGAGTTCACTTTCAAGATGGATTATTTTGCCTCATTCAAAAAGAAACGAAACTTGAAAAGCCACTTCAAATTCTTATTGCAAATTCAAGCGCTGAAACTGACGCTGTTTTTTATCCTCGCCTTTACGTTGTTGCAAACGAAGGATCAAAGGCAAACATTCTTTTCACCCAAGTTGGGAAAAGCAACGCTAAAACGCTTTGCAATCTTGCAACTTATCTTTTTGCAAAAGAAAACAGCTGTCTTGAACTTGTAAGTTATCAAGATGAAACTGAAAAAAATTATAGCCTTGCAAACAACTTTGTTTTTCAAGCTGCTGGCAGTGCTGTGAACTGGACCACTTACACACATTCTTGCAATGTTATTCGCAACGAAACAAAAGTGGCCTTCACCGGAAAATCAGCTAGCACCAACATCAATAGCCTTTGTCTGCTTTCGGGAGAAAATGAAGTCTACAATCACGTCACTGTAGAACACAGAGTTGGCGCCTGTACCAGCCAGCAACTTTCAAAACATATTTTAAATGGAAAAGCTCGAAATGAATTTAACAGCATGTCACATATTTTTGAAGGCGCATCACTTTCAGACTCACAACAAATGAGCAGAAGCATGTTACTTTCGGACAAGGCCCGTATTTTTTCACGGCCACAACTACGAGTGTACAACGAAGATGTGAAAGCAGCGCACGGCGCAACCATTGGCCAAGTCAGCGCTGACGAGCTTTTCTATTTGCAAAGCAGAGGCATTGCAAAAGATGAAGCAACTTCTTTGCTGGTCTATGGTTTCGCAGAAGAAGTGGTAGAAACCATTGCTGACAAAACAATGAGAGCCTTCATCGAAAAACATGTTCAACGAGACTTACGAGAAGTGGTAAGCACAGAAGTTTAAATTATGAACTCCGAAACCGAAAATAAAAATTGCTTCGATGCCAAAAAATGCAAAGCACAATTTCCTGTGCTTCGGCAAGTTATTGCCATGAAAGAAATTGTCTACCTCGATACTGCAGCTACTTCGCAAAAACCGCAGCAAGTGATTGATCGTATGACCAGGTTTTATGAGGAAGAATACGCAACCATCAATCGCGGTGTCTACAAACTCAGCCAGAATGCAACTTTGCTGGCATCTCAAGTTCGTGAACAATGCAAACAATTTGTAAATGCAGCTTCAACTGCTGAAATTATTTTTACTCGAGGCACTACCGAAGCTATCAACCTTGTGGCTAAAAGCTGGGGATCTCAAAATCTTTCAGCTGCTGATTGCATTCTTATTTCTGAACTTGAACATCACGCCAATATTGTTCCATGGCAATTACTTCAAAAAGAAAAGGGATTCCGCATTCATGTTATTCCCGCAAAAGATAACGGCGATCTTTGCCTTGAAAGTTACAAAACACTTTTGAGCGAACACAAACCAAAACTTGTTTGTGTCGGTCATGTTTCAAACGCACTTGGAACAGTTCATCCCATCAAAAAAATGATTGCCCTCGCGCACGCTGAAAATGCGTTTGTGCTCATAGACGGCGCACAAGCTGTTCCTCATTTTGAAGTAGATGTGCAAAATCTTGATGCAGACTTTTACGCTTTTTCTGCACACAAAATGTATGGCCCAAGTGGCATTGGTATCTTGTACGGAAAGAAAAACATTCTCGATGAAATGCCTCCTTTTATGGGTGGCGGCGACATGATTGAATCGGTTAGTTTCGAAAAAACAACATTTGCAAAAACGCCTTTCAAGTTTGAAGCAGGAACACCTTCGCTTGCAGAGATTGTTGGGCTTGGTGCTGCCATTGATTATCTTCATAAACTTGGTCTAAAAAACATAAAAACTTACGAAGATTATCTTTTACAATTTGCACTTTCAAAACTATCTGACATTCCTGGCTTAAACATTTTGGCAAATCCAAACGAACGAAGTTCGCTTGTTTCTTTTGTGCTTGATGGGATTCATCCTCACGATATTGGCACCATCTTAGATGAAGAGGGAATTTCAGTGCGCGCCGGACATCACTGCGCCCAACCAACCATGAAACGTTATGGCGTTCCAGCTACCGTCAGAGCTACGTTTGCGCATTACAACACTGAAGAAGATGTTCAAAAATTAGTACTTGCGCTCAAAAAAGTAAAAGAGGTCTTTGGATGAGTGATCGCGTTCAACAACTGTATCAAGAAATTTTGCTTGAGCATAATAAGCAACCTCGAAATTTTCACGAAATTAAAGAGGCAAATGCCTATTCACATGGAGTGAATCCTTTATGCGGAGATGATTATCAGCTGTTTCTCAAGATTAACGATAAAAATATTATCGAAGATCTAGGCTTTACGGGAAATGGTTGCGCCATTTCAAAATCAAGCGCATCTCTTATGAGCACAGTTATAAAAGGAAAAACACTTGAAGAAGCGGAAAAACTGAAAGATTGCTTTCATGAATTGCTCACTCAAGAAGAAGTCTCTCAAAAAACTTTAGATACCTTGGGAAAATTAAAAATATTTCAAGGAGTGAAACAATTTCCTGTGAGAGTAAAATGTGCAACGCTCATCTGGCACGCACTAGAAGATGCCTTGCAAGACCGTCGCAATATTAATGAAAAAAAAGAAAAAAGTATTTCAACAGAATAAAAGGAGAAAAAAATGAATATCGAAATTGCAGTACAAGCAACCCCAAATCCAAACACCCTTAAGTTCATTGTGAATCAGCTTTTGCTGGACAGTGGCAGTATCGATTTCCAAAATGCTGAACAAGCACAGGGTTCACCACTTGCTGAAAAACTTTTTTCAATCAGCAATGTTTCTGGAGTGTATGTGGGAATTAATTTTGTTTCAGTGACTAAAACCGACTCAAGCTCTTGGGCAGAACTTTCTGAACCAGTAGTAAACTGTTTGAAAGAAATAATTTCGAGCGGAATAAAATTAATTTCTGACACGGTACTTGTTTCTAGTCACAATATTGCAAGTGGATCTGAAAATGAAATTGAAGAAAAAATCAAAGCTATTCTCGACCGCGAAATCAGACCAGCCGTTGCCATGGACGGTGGAGACATTACTTTTCATAGCTACGAAAACGGAATTGTAACATTACAACTTCGCGGCGCCTGCAGCTCTTGCCCTTCTTCTACCATGACGTTGAAAATGGGTGTTGAAAATCGCTTGAAAGAAATGATTCCAGAAGTAAAAGAAGTAGTGCAGTTATAATTTTTATTTCACACAAAAGAAAAAGGGCTGATACTCTCAGCCCTTTTTTATTTTGCTTTGCTTTTTCTAGCTTGATCAGGAGATCCAGCAATTCTAACACTTTGCTGTCATCCTGAGTAAAACGAAGGATCTCCTCGGACAATTTGAGTGTTTGAGCACAGCAAAATCGGAATTGCCAGAGGAGATCACCACGTCGCTACGCTCCTCGTGATGACACCTTAAAATTATTCATTCCCCAAAATAAGTGGAAGTCCATCTTTGCTGTTTCCAATAATGACTACTTTTGAATTGTTGCTCTCTGCCAATTTTTGCGTTGCTTCAAGTCCGCGTAATTTCAAAATGGAACTGTTGAGGCTTTGGCTTGCAATGCGGTTGTAGTCTGCAATTCCCTGAGCTTCAATTCTTTTGCGCTCTGCTTGTTGACGCTCACGATCGAGAACAAATTTCATTTGCTCTGCTCGCTGTTCTTCCTCCAACTTTTTCTCAATTGCTGTAGAAAGAATTTCTGGAAGCTTCACCGATCGAAGCAAAACTTTTTCTAATCTAAGCCCACGCTTTTTGAAAAGCGGTTCCAACTGGTTAAACATTTTTTCAGAAACCACTTCGCGTTCTGCTGTGTATAATGCTTTTGCTTCATACTCGGCTGTTACGCCTCTGACCACCGACCTTACTTGAGGAACCACTGCAACGTTCAAGTAATTGAGCCCAATTGTTTTGTAAACTTGCGGTGCATTTTTTGGTTCGAGTGAAAGCAAAACGGATAGGTCAATCTCAACCGTCAAACCTTCTTTGGAAGGAACAATAGCCGTTTCGCTGATTTGCTGTGTTCTCACGCTCAGTTTATTTACTTGCGCCAGGGGATTGATGAGACGAATGCCAGATGGAAGCTCGCGGTCGCTCACTTTTCCAAAAAGCTCTTGAACTCCAACATGACCGGCAGGCACTACCACAATTGCTTTTGTGAGAAGGATGAAAACAAAAAATACAGCAGCTGCAATTATGACTTGTTTTTTTGGTAATGAAAAATTTGGACCATCACTCATAACATCTCCTCTTTGTAGAAGTTAACGGGGTGCGAAAGTAGCCAGAGTGAGATGTATATGCAAGGTTTAAAGTGGACAACGAGGATTTTGTTATTCTCCACACGTCCTAATATTTAAACGAACTTTTCCCAATAAATTCGCGCAGAAGTGAATTTGGCGGAATTTCAGATTCGAGAATGGGAATAAAATAACTAAAAAATCTCACCAAACGAGAAGCTTCCATAAATGAAGGATGATTATGATCAACTTCCATCAAATAGCGCTCTGCATAGGGTTTGAGCAAGGCATGCTCATAAATAAATGCTGAATTAAAAATAACATCTGCATCTTCCTGAAACGGAAAAATATATTTCGCTTCTCCATTTCTAACACTGCTCCACATGGCAATCGTTTCGGCGGCATTCGTTCCTCGGAAAAGTCGATCACGAATAATGCGGCGGCAAAGCCGTGTATCTGTGGTAAAAATACGACTGTGATCATCAATGCAAAGTTGCGTTAAAGCTGAAACATATATTTTGTATTTTGCATGATCGGGAACACTTTTGGAAAGATCACGATTGAGACCGTGTATTCCTTCCATGATTAAAATTTGGCCTTCTTTCAATCGCAAAGGTTTTGTTTCGTGCGGATTTCTGGAACCATTGTTAAAATGATAAACAGGAACATTCACTTCTTCGCCATTCATCAATGCTGCTAGATGTCTATTGAGAAGAGGAACATCAAGGGCATCAATGGTTTCAAAGTTGGGTGTTCCATCTTCATGTTTTGGAGTTTCATAATTGGGCAAATAATAGTCATCTAGCGAAATGGCCACAGGTTCAATGCCATGCACTTTCAGCTGAATGGAAAGACGCTTTGTGAAAGTTGTTTTTCCAGAACTTGAAGGACCTGCCACCAAAAGCAATTTCACGCCTTCTCTCTCGGCAACATAATCTGAAATGCTTGCGATTTTCTTTTCGTGCAATGCTTCTGTTACTTTGATGAGATCTGAAATTCCGCCATTCACACAATGATCATTTAAATCTGCGACATGCCTTGTTTTTACAAGTTCGTTCCATCTTTTTGTTTCACGATAGACTCCAAACAGTTTTGGCTGAGGAGGAATTCCTTTTGCAAGCTTTCCATTGTCGTCGGGAAACACAAGCACCAAGCCATGTTCATAAGGTTCAAGGGAAAAAGTGTTGATTAAACTGGTATGCGATGCAAGCGGACCATGTTGAATGCCAACATAGTCACAAAGATGTGCAACTGGAACTTCTGAATTGCGCATTTGATTGATCAATCGAGATTTATCGTACGCATTTACGCGCTCAAACAATTCGATTGCTTCTTCTGCGCTTAGCCAATCAACTTCAATAGGCACATCGTCAGAGATGATTTTTTTCATCTCTTTACTCACTTCTGCCGCAAATTGCGCGCCAGCTCTTTCGCCTTCTATGTCAAAAAAATATGCGGTGGACGACATGGATTGCCCAACGGTAAGCTTCATCTGCGGATACAATCTTCTCACCGCAGCATACAAAATCATGGAAGCCGTTCTGCGATAAATATCCATTCCTTCGCGATGGCTAAGATCTATGGTTTCGATTTCCGAATTGGTATTGAGCACATAGTACAAACCCTTACTGCTCTTATTTACAATAGCACCAAGGGCTGGAAGCTTTCCAGGATGTGGATGATCACTCAGAAGAGTTTCTAAACTAATGCCAGTGTCAACGCTAAGCGGTACTCCATTTAAAATTACTTTGAGTTTTTTTGTCATAATTGAAAATGTTTTCTCAACTCATTGTCATTGTGACCGAAGCGCAACAATTATCCTCTAGCAAGTGTAGATCCTGCATTTGCGAGGATGACAACATGAGTAAAAATAATTATTTTTTCCCAGTTTTTTTATTGTGCAAAAGAGATGAATTTTTCAATTCCCCTTTTGTATTTTCCATGTGCTTTTGCAAGTCATTAATTCTTCCGTAGAGCCCAAGTAATTTTGCATCAGCTTTTAAAGGATCGTTTTCATTTTGATGCATACGCTCATAAACAGCCATACCTAAATCGTGAAAGGTTCGATAGAGATCAAGTTGATCTTTGCGTTGATTGTAATGAAGTTTTGTAATTTCTACTGTTTTTCCAGCAACCGTTTCCGCTGTTTGAAAACCAGTTTTCAAAAGTTCAATTCCTTCTTCAACAATTCGTTTTGCTTTTTCCAAATTTTGGTTTGGCTCTTTTTTTGGCTCTGACATAATCCCTCCTCTTTCTTAAACCCTTGTGAAAAACAAGCTTTGCGCTTGATCGTATTAGAAAAACAAAAGATGGTCTTTAATTCATACTCTCTATTTCGTTATCTTCTCCATAATGAAATGGACGCAATATAGGAATATCTTCTGCATACAAGCGTTGCAATTTTACGTTATCTGGATGCTCCGCTTTTATTTCTTGCGCATATTCAAAGGGAAGTAAAATTTCGCTGATAACATAATCTACATATTTTGTGGTTTCGGGCGAATAAGATGGCCGTAGCTCGGCACGCTCGGTAAGAAGGATTGCAAGTTGAGTGCAAAAATTTACTTCAAGGCTTTGAGGAAGTCTGAAAAAACATCGAAGCAAAATGCGATTGATCACAATACGAAGATCTGAAACGACTTCTTGTAAAAGTAAAACTGGTTTTCCTAAATCTCGTTCAACCAAATAAAACTCAAATAAATCAAGAAGCGACAAAGCATCCGCTTCTATTGTTTTAAAACTTTCTCCTGTGGCCTCTTCGTAACTTTCTTCGAAACTGATCTCTTCCCACAATTGTTTCTTCATATTTTTCGTCTCCACGCAGCTGTTTCTCCAAACGAACGAAATTCATTTTACCTTAAAAAAAGATCGAAGATGAGCAAAATCTTGTTTTCCTTCCATTTTTTTAGTTTTCACGTTCAATAAGACTGCAAGCAATTGAAAACTAAGTGCTTTTAATCTTTTTGGCCATAAGGTCTAGACTCCCCGGATTTTCCACCGAGGCAAGGCTCCCTAGCTCTTCACCCATATAGACCCTTCGAAGAAGGCCTCGGACAATTTTCCCAGATCTCGTCTTTGGGAGTTCAGACACCACAATAACGGCTTCCGGCCGAAGTGTTTTTCCCAATGCTTTCACAACGGCTTCGGAGAATTCGCCGGTTCTTTTTTCGGCTTCTCCATCATCACTTTTTGGAACGACAAAGCACACGACAGCTTCGCCTTTTATTTCGTGCGGCACTCCAATAGCTGCAGCCTCCAAAAGCAACGGATGCTCCAACAATGCGGCTTCAATCTCGCCAGGCCCAGTTCTTTTTCCCGCAACTTTTAAGGTGTCGTCGCTGCGACCATGCAAAAACCAAAAGCCCTCTTCATCTCTGCTTACATAATCGCCATGGTACCAAACGCCAGGAAACTTTGAAAAGTAAGTATCGAGATAACGTTGTTTGTCACCCAGAAAACCTTTGGTCATCGATGGAAGCGGCTGCTTGCACACCAAGTGTCCAACTGCATTCGTGCCCAGCGAATTTCCGTCGTCATCAACAATGTCAAGGTCTACACCAAGGCCAGGGCCGCGAAGCGAGCAGGTTTTAAGTGGAGTAATGGGCAAAGGCGAAAGCAAGCAACCGATAATTTCGGTGCCTCCGGAAATATTGATAATGGGACAACGTTTTTTTCCCACTTGTTCAAAAAGCCAAGTGTACGATTCAGCGTCCCAAAGTTCCCCCGTTGATCCAAAAAGCTCCAAGCCGCTCAGGTTATAGTTTTGCGGACCATATTCCTTTTCACGCATCAGCAGTCTGATAGCCGTTGGCGAAATACCCAGCGTTCTTACCTTGTGTTCCTCCAGCAATTGCCACACCCTTCCCGCATGTGGAAAATCGGGAGCACCTTCATACAAAAGCACAGAGGCACGAAAGAGAGTAGTGCCAATCATTTCCCACGGGCCCATCATCCAACCAATATCGGTGAACCAAAAAAAAGTATCGCCAGCTTTCACATCGAAAGCATACGCCAGCTCTTTTCCGATGGTGGCCAAACATCCAGCATGAGTATGCACGCAACCTTTTGGCTTTCCTGTTGTGCCCGAAGTGTAGAGAATTAAACAAGGGGCTTCGGCATCAAGTTCTTCGGTTTTGCATTCGGTGGAAGCGGAGATCTTGAAGTCTTGCCACCACACATCACGGCTAGCATCCATAAACACATCGTTTCCTGCATGCTTCACTACAATTACTTTTTCCACACTTGGTGATTGCTGCAAAGCTTGATTCACACTGGTTTTAAGCGGAAACACTTTTCCTCTGCGCCTTCCACCGTCGGCAGTAATAAGCACTTTTACGTTTGCATCATTGAGCCTTACCGAAAGTGCATCGGCGCCAAACGCGCTAAACACGGGCACTGCAAGAGCGCCAAGTTTGAAGCATGCAAAAAGTGCAAACATCACTTCTGGAATCATCGGCATATACAAAGCAACAGCATCGCCTTTTTTTACGCCGCACGATTTCAACATATTGGCGCAAACACAGACTTCATCGTTAAAAGCTTGATAGGTGTAGTTGCGTTTTGATCCATTTTCATTTTCCCATCTTATTGCAATTTCATCTGCATGAACGGGAAGATGTTGATCGATGCAGTTGAGCACGAGATTTGTTTTTCCGCCTTCAAACCACTTGCTCCACTCAATCCCTTCACTTGTGTTGAGCACATTTTTGTACTGCTGATACCACTTGATTTGCAGGTCTTCCATCACCGCGTTCCAAAATCGCGGCAAATCCTCAACTGACCACGCCTGCAAGGCTTCGTACGATGAGACGTTCGCCTTTTTCATCAAGCGTGTAACATTAGCTTCATCAACTAATGATTGTGTAGGTTTCCAAATAATAGGCTGAGACATTGGCTGCACCTCTCTAAAAAAACGAAAAACTAATCGGGAAGCATCGCCTTGTCAAAAGATGAAAAAAGAAAAGGCTCTCGAATGAGAGCCTTGTTCGAAAATGATGTGGAATAAATTTACGCGAGGCCTTTGTACGATTTGTATTCTGGTCCTTCGTAAATGCAGCTTGGTCTCAAAAGACGGTTTGCATCGTGCTGTTCGATAATATGTGCGCACCAACCACTCATCCGCGCAACCGCGAAAATAGGCGTATAGAGCGGAATAGGAATTCCCATTTGGTAATAAATCCAGGCTGAAGGGAAATCGACATTGGGATGAATGCCTTTTTCGCGTACCATCACGTCTTCCATTACTTGTGCAATGTCGCGCCACTTGGTGTCGCCTTTTGCTTCGGCATATTGGCTGCCCAATTTTTTCAAGGTTGGAACTCGCGAGTCACCATTTTTGTAAACGCGATGTCCAAAGCCCATCAACTTTTCTTTCGTCGCAATTGCTTTTAACACGCGCTCTTCAGCTTGCTTCACATCTTTCACTTGCAACAATACTTTCATTGCTTCTTCGTTCGCGCCACCATGCAGTGGGCCTTTAAGTGCCGCCACAGCACCAGTTACGCAGCCGTAAATATCTGACAATGTTGAAGCAATCACACGCGCAGAGAAGGTGGACGCATTAAAACCATGCTCGGCGTAAAGAATGAGAGACGCGTTAAAAAGTTTTTCGGTAAGAGGATCAGGAACCTCGCCAAGGCAGGTGTAGAGGAAGTTTGCGGCGATTGACAAATCACTTCTCGCTTCAATAGGTTCTTTGCCTTGAAGCACTCTCCAGCTTGTTGCTACAATTTCCGGGGTTGCTCCCAACAAACGTTTTGCTTTTCTGATATTTTCATCGTGTGAGTTGTTGGTAACATCCTCATCGCTTCCAGCAAGAAATGAAATGCCCGTACGAAGCGCATCCATGGGGTGCGTTTCTTTTGGCATCGCCTTAAACAACGCAATCATGTCTTCATTTAAATGCTCACCAACACCTAAATCTTTGGTGAAATTTTCTTTCTCTTTTTTGTTGGGAAGATGGCCCACTACCAACAAGTGTGCAACTTCTTCAAAACTAGCTTGGTCGGCAAGTTCAGTAGCATCATAGCCGCGAAGCGTGAGCACCTGTTTATCAGGATCGACGCGAGAAATTTTTGTGAGACCTGCAACCACACCTTCTAAACCTGGACTGTAATTTGGATGATTTTTTTCTGCCATGATCATTCTCCTTCAACTTCTGTGCTCATGTTTTCGAGCCTCTTTAATTATGGAATATATTTAAGTGTTTTGTATAAATCTTCTCTCGTTTGCATGGTATCCAGAAAGCCTTTTTGGGTTCCGGTAGAGCGAAGCTCTGCAAGGGCTTCCTGCATTGATTTTGCCACTACTCGAAACAAGGTCATGGGGAAGATAACCATGTTGTATCCCCACTGCTCAAACTGGGAAACGCTGTAATAGGGCGTCTTACCAAACTCCGTCATATTTGCAAGCAATGGAACATCAATCGCTTTGCGCATCGCCTTGAAATCTTCTTCAGAACGCATAGCCTCTGGGAAAACTGCATCAGCACCAGCTTTCACGTAGGCCTTCGCTCTGGAAACAGCAGCGTCAAAACCTTCCACTGCAGCGGCATCGGTTCTAGCGATCAGCAAAAAGTCTGCATCAGTCTTTGCCTGCTGCGCGCGATGAATGCGCTCACACATCTCATCCACTGAAACCAATTGCTTCCCTTCCAAGTGCCCACATTTTTTTTGGTCCACTTGATCTTCCATGTGCACACCAGCAAGACCCGCTATCTGAAACGACTGCATCATGCATGCTTCGTCTTCAAAGCCGGTGTCTACATCCGAAATACCCGGAATGCCAACGGCCGCATCAATGCGCCGCGCATGCTCCTGCGCTTCGGCACATGTGGTAAGCCCAATATCGGGCCGCGCAAACTCAGCGTTGGCAAGGCCAGCACCAGAAATGTAGTAAGCCTGAAATCCCGCTTGCTCTGCAAGCAGCGCAGAATAAGCATTGAAGACGCCTGGCATCACAACCGTGCCTTGCTGAAGCAGTTTTCGAAAGTGCTGTGGTTTTGCCTTCATGGCCCAAGCCTCTAATGAGCAGCTGTTTGAAAAGCAAGCAAAATTCCAGACGGCGTTATAGACGTAAAGATGCTTCAAGACTTTTAAATGGAGTGAATTATATTTTTTTCCCGGAGGGCTTTTTGCCAACACTTCCCACTAGACTATACATATCAAGCAACCAAAACTTAGGAAGCATTGCATAGCTTTTAACTACAGCGGGGTCAGCAAGGTCAACAGCCTTGGGAGAAGAAAGGATATAACCTAAATAAGCATCAAAGTGTATCTGGCTAAAACCCTTTTTCTTTCTTAAACTTTTGAGAAGATCTTCAAAGATTTTTTCGTTTCCCTGCTTCTGTTTGATGTAGGCTTCAAATACTTCCATCACCAAATCTGCATATGGATGATGATAATACATAGTCCCCCCTGAAAAACCCTCCATGAGCACATCGAAGTGAGTAATGAGAGTGGTTTACGGTTTGGTGTTGTTGAAAAAAGGGCGTTT
>PCXC01000068.1 GCA_002796345.1 Deltaproteobacteria bacterium CG11_big_fil_rev_8_21_14_0_20_42_23
ACACTCCCCGGAAGTGTCTTGGTTATCGAACTCCTGCTGAGGTCTTCTTGAACCAAGTGTTGCACTTCGAATGTGAATCCACATCCCCGCCTTCGCGAAGATGACAAAAAAATAACCCTTCTACCCAAAGTCCAAATACTGCACGGTTTTTAATTTTTTATCTAAGATGTATTCTATATGTTTTGTCAAAAGAGAAAATGCTGCTTGTTGTTGATCTACGCTTGTTTTTATTCCAGCACGAAATGCATGAAAAAATGAAAGCATTAAAAACACATCATGTTGATGCTCTATCTCTCTACATGATGAACACAACAAATGTGAAAAATCTGAACTGAGCACCCACCTCTTCTGCAAGCCTGGATCAAAGCGAGTTTGGCACGAGCTACATTCAAAAAACGCCGGCTCAAATCCGCATAACTTGAGCCACTGATATGAATATCGAATCACATCTCGTAAGCTTGGTTCATGCTCTTGCAAGTACGAAAGAAAACGAAGCATGTATGCGTATTTTTCATCCGCCACTTGTTCTTCGGGAAGAAAACGAAGTGAAAGTTCTAAAAAAAACTGGAGCACTGCACTTTTATTATAAGATTTTGAAAGACCAACAGAAGCAAGTTCAGTTTTTGCTTCTCTCAAAAAAACCAAATCGCCCTTCCCTTTTTGAAACGAAATTTCCGCAACTGTACCTGGCTCTAAGCTAGACCCAAAGCGCCTTTGCGACTTTTTTGCTGATTTTGCTATGCCGCTTAATCGGCCTGATTGTCTACTAAAAAAAGAAACAATATGGTCAGACTCACCATACGAAATGCGTTTTAAAATAATGACTTTTTCTACCAGTTCCATGAGGCGGCACTATAAACAAGCTAACGATGCCTGGCAAGAAGCAAGAGCTGTGCTTTGGGGAGGGTTAGAGTAGTGCGGGAGGAGCATTTCCACCAACTCCAAGTGCACGCAAGGTCTCTCGTACTATATCCGAGTCACTCGGTTTCTCTCGCACGGTCCGATCAACGACATGATATGGTGGAGCTTGAAAAACAAGTTGTTGCAAAGGAGGAACAAGAAGAACCCGTAGCATCCCCTTATCACCTTCTTTAAGAACCTTCACGCTCCATTCACCTTCACCGAACAAGTTGGAAATTTCATTTTCATCAAAAGAAGTAATGCCTTCGTCTGAAAGATTCGCCACGGTAATGCTGATCATGTTATCTTCAGTTGTTTCCATGCAAATAGCATCAAGTGCTGAGCTAAAACAATCAGAGCCTGTCTTTGCAAGATTTACAAAAAGTACATAAAGATCACCCATCGCTCTTCTTAAAGTTTTCGCTTGATGCGGTTCAAGAATAAATCTCCAACGATCGGGGATACTCACTTTTGTTTTATATCCTTGGTATGAAAACTGAAGCCCTTCTTCAAACCAAGCATCAATAACAAATGTCTTTGCGCTTGTGAGAGCTTTTGGAAGCCCAAGTCTCCAAAGTGCATATACGTCGCTTGGCGAAGTTTTTTCAAAATAGCGACGATGGAAAAGCATTTCAAATAAGTCAACTCGTGTACTGAGATGTTCTCTCACTCTCGCCTTAAGTTCTGATTCATCAGAATAAAGATGATCAAAAACGAGCATGGCCGCTCGGGCAATGTATTCAAGATCTCCAACCATTCCAAGTGCGGACATGCGATTTCGCTGTCCTTCAAAAGTAAGCCTTCCAACTTCGCTTAGATAAAGAGAAAAAGAAGCTTCAAGATGAGAAAGAAAAATGTGAGCATTTTTTGCTTGAAGCAAGTCTGAAAAAAGAGGCCTGTTGTGCAAAAACGCATGAGCAAGATCGGCCAATCTTCCGCCTTTAAGTTCTAACATTTCAAGCGCATTGTGAGGACGTAAATCTGGTGAATCATCCCGAGCAAATTCTTGTGCAGCCATCATTCCCATATACACAAGATCATTTTCGGAATATGAAGCATGTCGAAAAGAATCTGCTGTTGGCTGAGCAAATTTCCATCGTAACGGTTCACATTTTCTTGGACATACCTGCGCAAAATAGTGAGCTGAAGTATCTTCAGCAGAAACTCTAAAAGGATCTGGCGCAATGATAATGGAAGGAAATGCTAGACGCGTAGCAGTTTTTGCTCCAAGTGATAAAGTACCAAGCAGTTGACCAGATAAGCGAGTGCCAAATCCAAAAATCATATCCACCTCGAAAACAAAAAAGCCCGGAGATTTCTCCCCGGGCTGTAATTTACGTGCAGAAGCAGACGTTGCAGTTTTTAAGCTCCAAAAACGGCAACCTCATCAAAGTGTGAAAGCGTTTTAAATTGGCGGAAGCGTCCATCGATGTCTTTATGCTCAAGTTCGCGAAGGCGATCAAGTCCAAAATCTTCCACCTGGAAAGAAGCCATGACACTTCCCGAGATAACTGCTTGTTTTAATGCGTTTTCATCAAACTTTCCAGCGCGTGCAAGATAGCCTAAAAAGCCACCCGCAAAGGTATCACCTGCTCCAGTGGGATCAGTTACCAATGGCAACGGCATGCCAGGTGCGACAAACATGGAATGCTCATGATACAGCAAAGCCCCGTGTTCACCGCGTTTGATGACCACTGTCTTTGGGCCCCAGCTGTGAATTTTTTTCGCCGCAACAACCATATTGCTTTCACCCGTTAAGAGTTTTGCTTCACCATCATTGACAAAAAGAAGATCGATGCGCTCAATCACTTGCTGCAAGGCTTCGCGCTCGTGTTCAATCCATAAGTTCATGGTATCCATGGCAATGAGTCGCGGTTCTTTCATTTGATCTAACACGCGAAGTTGTAATTGTGGTTGAATATTTCCCAAAAATAAAATGGGCAAACTGGAATGCGCATCACTTAAAGTGGGATTGAAATGTTCAAAGACACCAAGTTGTGTGTCGAGTGTTTCGGCTTGATTTAAATTATTCAGGTAATGACCAGCCCAACGAAATGTTTTTCCACCTTCAACAATTTGCAAGCCCTCTAAGTTAATACCGCGGCTTTCCAAAAATTCGATATGCGATCTTTCGAAGTCACCACCAACAACTCCAACAACATGTACATCGGTAAAAAAACTAGCTGAAGTTGAAAAGTGTGTCGCCGTTCCACCCAGCACATTATCTCGCTTTCCCACGGGCGTTTCAAGCGTATCGTAGGCAATTGATCCCACCACAAGTATAGACATGTTCTCTCCCTTTTTGTTTTTCATGTTTTTTTACTTTTTAAATTGTTGTCATTGCGATCCGCCTCTGGCGGAGTGGCAATCTCCTCTGATACTTTAAAAATCGAGATCACCACGTCGCTACGCTCCTCGTGATGACAACATTTTAACTGTCTATGTATCTTAATCAAAATATTTTCCAATAAGAGGTTTAAGTTTTCGCTTTACACCTTCGGTAATAAGTTTTGGATCGGTCATGAAGGCGTATTTCAATGCTGACTTTGCTGGCGCATCGTCGTGGTCTGTTACAGCGGGTACTAATGCGAGCAAAAGTTTTTGCGCGTTTGAGACATTTTGCTTTAAGGTTTGCACTACCATTTCCACATCAACACACTCATGATCTGGATGCCAACAATCGTAATCGGTTACCAGCGCAACGGTTGCATATGAAATTTCTGCTTCAAGCGCTAGCTTGGCTTCTTGATAGTTGGTCATGCCTACAACATCCATGCCCCACGAGCGGTACAGTTCAGATTCCGCGCGTGAAGAAAACATTGGGCCTTCAATGCACACATAGGTTCCGCGATCATGAAAGGGAATATTCACTTTTTTGGCAGCAGCGATAATATCTTGGCGGAGGTATTTGCACACGGGATCAGCAAAAGAAACATGGCCCACGATACCGTCTTCAAAAAAAGTTTGATGACGAACTTTGGTGCGATCTACAAACTGATCTACCACCACAAATTCACCAGGTTTAATGTTTTCCTTTAAGCTTCCAACTGCAGAAACAGAAATGATGTGAGAGACACCCAACTCTTTTAAAGCATAAATGTTTGCACGAAAATTGAGTTCGTGAGGAGCATAACGGTGCCCTCTTCCATGGCGAGGCAAAAACGCAAAGTCTCTTCCGCCGATAGTGCCCAACATCACCGCATCAGACGGAGCTCCAAAGGGAGTTTGCATTTGTTTTTCTTCGATAATTTCAACTCCATCCATTTGATAGAGTCCACTTCCTCCAATAATCCCAATATGTGGCTTGCTCATATATACTCCTTAGGCCTTGTGTAGAACGATGAAAGCAGGCGTTTAGTAGTCAGAAAAAAGGGGAATCGCAAGGAAAAAGGTTTTGCAGAAAGAGCTGAAAAAAAACGTAGCTCAGCTGTTCTTTTACGCAATTTTTGGAAGTGCTGGTTTTATTTCGCCTCTGGCGAGCTGTCCGCATGCAGCAAGGATATCCTGTCCGCGGCTAATGCGAATGGTGGTACTCACCCCTTTTGAATCGAGATAATTTTGCCACCAATACATTCGCTCTCTCGAAGTGGGATAATAAGCAACTTCTTTGTACGGATTCATGGGAATGAGATTTACTTTTGCGCGCACACCTTCAAGGAGAGTAACAAGCCTTATTGCATCTTCTTTGTGATCGTTCACGCCTTCGATGAGAATGTATTCGAACGTGAGGCGATGTTTGTATTCATCGGAGTACCAACGACAAAACGCCATCAAGTCTTTAAGCGGATAGCGTTTATTCACCGGCATCAGCTTGTCGCGCATTTCATCTGTAGTAGCAGAAAGTGAAATAGCAAGTTTCACTTCAGAACGTGCAACAAATTCTTTCATCTTTGGAATGAGGCCCGAAGTGGAAACGGTAATTTTTCGTTTTGAAAGTCCAAAGGCGTCTTGATCGTACATCAGTTTTGTTGCTTCAACAACAGCATCAAGATTATGAAGCGGCTCGCCCATGCCCATGAACACAACGTTTGTGATGGGTGTGTCTGCTTCGCGTGCTGCAATGCGCAGCTGGCTTGTAATTTCGCCCAAAATAAGATGCCGCTTCAAGCCCATTTTTGCCGTGCGACAAAAATCGCAGGCCATGGCGCAACCCACTTGCGAAGAAATGCAAACAGTGCGTCGGCCTTTATCAGCTGGAATCAAAACGCATTCTACTTCTTTGCCATCTTCTAATGCACAGAGAAATTTTTTGGTGCCGTCTTCAGAAACTTGCACCGCGAAAACCGTGGCGCAGTCGATATCAAAGCGTTCTGCAAGTTGTTCGCGAACAGCTTTGGGGAAATTGCTCATCTCTTCAAAGCTTGAAACTTTTTTGGAATAAATCCAAAGCTTCAGCTCTTTGGCAAGATACGCCGGTGCTCCAAGCTCTGCAATAAGCTCTGGAAAGGCACTTGCGGGCAGGTCTGTTATGCGTTGTTTCTTCATCATCCTCTTCTTCGGTCAAAAGTGGAAAATGTTGTGTCATATTTGAGGGCCACTTACAAGCCTGGAAATGAAAAAACAAAAGGCCCTAAAAAGGGCCTTTTGAGAACAAAACATGGAATATCAGTTACTTGTTGTTATTCCCATTGTGGATTCTCTCTAAATTCGGAGAGCGATGTGACCAGGTCAGCATAAAGAAAAGTGTCCCCAATACTGCGGCCGTGAGATAAAAGATAAAACCTCCGTCCCAGCCCCAGTTATCAACCACAAATCCTGTTCCCACTCCGCAAACGGTAGCTCCAATATATCCAAACGTTCCTGTGAGACCACTCGCCGTTGCAGCAGCTTTTTTGGTGGCAAAGTCAGCAGCTGAAACTCCCACCAGCATTTGCGGGCCATAAACTAAAAAGCCAACAGCAATAAGGGCACCTGCATCAAGCCAAGGGTTCCCAGCTGGAATTTTCCAAAAGTAAAACAGAAAGAAAATAAGGGCCAACATGAAAATTACGTTAACCGGACCTCTGCGCCCTTTGAAAACTCTATCTGAAACGAAGCCCGCAAAAAAAGCCCCAAAAATTCCAGCAATCTCAAAGAGAGCTACATTACTTCCAGCACTAATAAGCGTGCTTCCCTTTTTTTCCACTAAAAAGGTAGGAGCCCAATCAAGAACACCAATGCGAACAATGTAAACGAAGAAATTGGCAAAACAAACATACCACACCAATTTATTATTAAGCACATATCGAAACAAAATTTCTTTCACTGATTCGGCGGTATCTTCGTGCTCGTCAAGTCGATCTGGATCAGCTTCGTTGCGATAGACATCCACTGGCGGCAAGCCCAACGACTGAGGTGTATCACGAAGACGGTTGTAAAGGAAAAATGAAAAACCCATTGCAAACAACGCGGGAACAAAAAAAGCAGAACGCCAGCCATAATGAGGAATAAGATATCCCGCCAATAAAAGAATACCGGCTCCACCAACTTGATGCGATGCATTCCAAATTCCCCACTTCGTTCCCAATTCTTTTGGGCTATACCAATGGGTTAACATACGCGCGCATGGTGGCCATCCCATAGATTGAAAAGCACCATTTAAAATCCAAAAAATGCTCAAGGTTAAAAGTGAAGAACTGAGGCCGAAAAAAATGCTCACGATAGCAGAGGCAAAAAGACCAAAGGCCATAAAGGCACGAGGGTTTGCCCTATCGGCTACCATTCCGAAAATAAATTTTCCTACTCCGTAGATAATAGAAAAAAGAGAAAGCATGATGCCCAAATCAGTTTTTGTAAGATGGAGATCATTTAAGAATGAAGGCATAGCCATGGAAAAGTTTTTACGCAGAAAATAAAACACGGCGTAACCACTCATCATTCCGTACATCATTCTAAAACGCCAATATTTATATTTTCTTTTTATTTCTTGCTTGTCCTGAAGCGTCGGTATGTGTGGCACTGTCCTAAAAAATGCGAAAAATTTTTCCATCTCACCTCCTTGAAGTAATGATGCTTTATAGGCTGTACTCAAGCGCCATGAGAGCTTGGGTACGAAAAATGCTTAAACGACTGGTGAAGTAATCACCACTTGTGAATGAGAATCAGTTGCTGCTAACTCTGCATTCAGTAAAAGTGCTGGCAACAAAACCGAATGCCCAGCCTTTACTTCTAATCCGGAAACGAAAACAGTTCCTCTTACTACCGTGAGGAGTGCAAAAAGTCCGTTCAAGTTAAAGCTAACATTCTTTCCAGCTCCCAGCTCTAATGTATAAACTTCAAAATTCTCGGCTTCGCACAAGGTTTGAAGCTCGCTCCCGTTTGGATTGTGAACACGTCTCACACTTTCAATAAAAGCTTGCCCACGAAGAGCGCTCCAATTGGTTTCTTGCAAAGAACGTTCTACATGAAGTTCTCGCGCCGGCTTCCGGTTCCAATCAAAATAGCGAAAGGTTGTTTCTGAACTTTGCTGAGGCTCAAGCAAAAGCACGCCCGCACCAATAGCATGCGGAGTTCCTGGTGTAACATAATAGAGTTCACCTGGATGCACCTGAACAAAATTTAAAAATTTACTCACATCCTCACCTGCCACCAAAGCAGCTCGCATTGCGGATTCGCTGGCGGCTTCTGTGAGACCAAGATAAATCCCCGCACCTTCTTCAGCTCCAAGAATAAACCAGCATTCTTCTTTGCCGGCTTCACCTTTCTTAGACGTAGCATCTGAAGGATGTATTTGAACCGAAAGATTTTGAGCTGCATCAAGCAACTTTAACAAAAGTGGAAACTGCCTTCCTCTTTTGGTGAGATATTTCTCACCTAAAATTTGACAAGGAAATTGTTCAAGCAAACGAGGTAAAGACAGTTCTCCATCTCCCACAACAAGCCTGCTGGGAAAACTAGGATGGGCAGATATTTCCCAGGATTCACCAATTGTCTGAGCAGGAACATCTTTTAAAGTTGCTATTTTTTGTCCTCCCCAAGGAGTTCTTCTAGGTGAAGTAAAATTGGGAAGAGAAAAACTCATGACCAAGTGTGGAAATAAAGTGTTAAAATCTACATTCATTCTAAAAACCTATCTCTCTGCTTTCCAAATAAGATGATCTCCTTCTCTTACAAATTGAGATTGCACCTTTTGGAAAACACTTTCATATTTTTTCAACAAGTTCTGAGCACGCTCAGCCAGCAAAATTCGCTCTCTCAAATATGGAGGCAGAGCAGCCCAATAATCTTTTTCCTTTTTTTCTTTGGCACGTTCAAAGTATTCACCAAACTGCTCTAAGGCCAACACTGTATCTGATGCATCAGGAGACCGTTCAAGCACTTTCAGCATTTCTGCAAAGAGCAAATCCGAATCAGAAAGGAGCTCATTAGAATTTGCTTTTTCAACTTTTTGCATTGCTTCTGTGGAAGCAATAAATGCTGCTAAACTTTCAGCATCAAGCAAGATGGTCTCAGCCAAAAATGCAGGATTTTTTGCGTTTTTGTTTTCACGTTCGCGCAAGCGCCATTCAACTATGTTGAGATAACCGTCTACTGCATCACGAAATGCAACTCTTTCATCTACAGCAACATGGGCCATAAATGTTTCTGAATAATCGTGATTTTCTCCGCCCTCTAGAAGGCTGAGGTTTGTGGCTATCATAGAAGCTCTGCCTTTAGGATCCATTCTGTATAAGTTATCTTTGCCCACACGACCACTATCGTCTATCAAAGCTGAAAAAGGAGAAAGGGTTGTAGAAGCACTAAAGGCAAGGTCTTGTTCCTTTTGATAGTCAGTATTATTTTCATCATGGTGGGCCGCAAACGTTGTAGCAACAGCATATGCCGGTGTTTCTTGTATATACTTTGGTGCAAACTCATTCCAAAATAAACGTGCGGGAGTGTTTGCCAAACGCCCAAAAAATTCAGCTTCGCGTGTATCAAGGCCGCGTGGAACTTTTATATGAGGGAAAATCCAAAAGGCCCCCAGCGCATAATCAGAAAGCCGAGGCAAGAGAGTATTTACAAAATCTCCCTCTTGAGCTTCCGACATAAGATAAGAAGTACCTCCAATAGGGACCACAAAGAAAGCGAGTTGATAGAGTTTTCCGAGATTGGTGTATTTGGGAAAAAATTTTCCAGCCGGATGAAGAAGAGTTGCTTTGGTATGAGCAGGGTTCCACAATATCCCCTTCCATCTCTCAGAAGTAAGAGCGCTGAAAACATTTCTGTTTGCCCATCCTCCACCAGGAACATGATTTAAGGCACGCGTTGATCCTCTTAAAAACGGATCTGCAAGAGCACCGTTCACGCGTACAAGTCCATCTGTTTGAATGTTCGTAATCGCACGCAAGGGAGAATCTAAAAAGAGGTCAAAGAAGAGACGCTTTCCATCTGGATGCAGAATAGGCACTCCTTGTTCTAATTGAGCGCCATACTCCCAAGCCATTTTGAAAGCTACATATACAGCATTTCCTTGACGTCTTAAACCAACCGCTAGCTTCCAAGCCGGCCCGCCAAGCCCTACCGAACCTGCAATAGCGCCAGGTGCACTCAACTCACCATCGGACATCCAATCATAAGCAAGGGTTCCTGTACCTCCAAAGAAAAAAACTGGAGGTGAATACCTGATGTATAATCTTTTCAGCTCAGCTCTCGTTTTTAAGAGAGACGATCTCACGTTCTTGCCCTCAAGCAATGCCCTACTTGCTCTGGTTCTTAGAGCTGTAATGGCCAATTTTTCTTCTGCGTTTATTTCTCCTCGCCAAAGAGAGTCTTTTGCATTTCTAAGAAATGCCCTCGACCACCTAGAAAAATATTCGCGAAAACCTGAACTTGGTGGAACAAGACCTTCTTTTTGCAATGCTTCTTTGGAAACACTACCTGCCCCAGCCATCACGGCATCAACTATACTGCCCATACCTTGCCCCGATGGTGGAACTGCAGCCATTGCAAGCGTTGTAGGCCAACCAGCAGGCTGTAAATTTCTTCCTACTGCTAAACCACGAGACTGAAAAAATCTTCCCACGCGCGTTGCCGCCATATCAAGACCAAGAGCTGCCGCAAGCTTTTGCTCTGCAGCTTGCATAACGCCTCCTAGCCCGCCAGCGCGTACGATACGATTTCGCATTCCAGTAAAGGCAAGGTCTCCCAATTCTGTGAGTCCAGCTCCAACTTTTGCCCACAAAAAACCACCAGCCAATCCATTCCAGAAAACTGCAGATTTTTTCTGAGACGCCAAGTCCGCCATTTCTGCTTGCGTGACAACAGTCATACCAACTGTTGCAGCAGCACGAAGAGTATCTTGATATGCTTTTTCGCTGTACAACGCATTGAGTTCATTAGCGACGATACTTCCGCTTGCACCACCAATGGCTGTCCCTATCGTGCAACCAAGTGTAGATCCACCAGCCGTACCACCTGGAGCTGGGCTTCCAAAACCAAGCGCTCCACCAAGAGCAGAACCAACGGAGCATCCCAAACCACCGCCAATAATAGCAGCACCGGCATCAATACCAAAACGTCGCCAAGCATCGCCATGAAGCTGAACAAGCGCAAGTTCTCGCTCTGCAAGAACTTTCGCCTTTTCACTTCTGGTAATTTCATTACCAACAATAACTCCATCCGAAAACTGAGATGGAACTTCTTGCTTCAAATGCTCAATCTTTGCTTCAATATAATCGCTGTGAGGAAAAACTTTGCTTACAGCCGTAACACCTTTATGAATTGCGTCTTCGTAATGATGATAAGCAAACCTGCCTTCAACTTCATATTGCCAATGCATTTCCTGCACTAAGTGAGCTACGGCTTTATCGTCTGAAAAACGAGAGGCTAAATTTTCTGCAGTAGCAAGAAAGTGTTTATCTTTTTCTCTTAACGCGTTTACCTCTTTTACATCGCCATCACTTTTCAAAAATGCAGACTCAATAGCTCCGTATCGAGAAGAATTGTATTCAAAGACACTCACTGCATGTTGTAAAAGAACAAGGGCTTCGTCGTAAGCAAGATCCCCCGCACTTAATCGATCTTGAATTCTTTTTTCCAAATCGTTCTGAATCTTACGATGCTGAAACACTTTTATGGCGGGATGACCCATTTGGGCACGATGAAATAAGTGGTCGGCCAACGCCCTTGTAACACGCACCTTTTCAAGATCTCCCGGAGGGAGAGAACCTGCAATGTCAGGATCTGTAATTCTTTTTTCTGGATTATATACTTCTGGAGCTATGCTTTGAGGAAAATATCCTGCAATTTGTGGATCTAACGGTTTATCAAGAAGTGGGTTAGAATCTTCTGCTTGCAGCTCAGCAAACGTATGCGGATCTATTACTTGATGTTGAGCAAGAAAGTGGCGTAAAAAATTTCCGTGTTCCTCTTGAAAACTTCGTGAAATTTCACTTCTCTCTTCATCTGAAGACGCTGAAGCCATCGCCCGTTGATGCTGATTTATTAAGCTTTGGAAGGTTTGAGCTTCCTTTTCTGACTGCGCAAATGATACTGCAAGCGGCTCTAACTGCTTTAGAGAATGCGCAAGTTCCTTCAATTCATTAATTTGCTGCACTGCAACTTCGGGAGGGTCTAAGCGAATCTGATTCAATTTGTAAAACTTTTTTGTCGCCACATCTCTTGCTCTCTCTGAAGCTTCACCATACAGCGTTTGCGCCTGAACTTTTTCACCAGCTTCTTCAAAAGCCAATCCAAGTGAAGCATAAATTTCTGAAGGAACAAAAGCATCTGATAAAAAACTTTTTGCATCTGGAAGAATATCGTGGAAAAGTTTTTGATCTTCTTCTGAAAGACTTGGTGAGCCCCATATTTTTTTTGCTTCATCCACCACGGTAGTCACTGCCAGCAATGCCTCATCATGGTGTCTTTGCTTCAAGTTTTCAAGGCGCGCTTCCAGTGAAGCTATATCAGCTCTTAAGGATGCTTCTTGTTGTTTCAACTGTGGAATGTGAGCTTCACGTTGACGAAGTTTAGACACTTGCAGTTCTGCGTAGAGATCTGACAATGATTCTTTTTTAAACTCATCCCCACAAGCCTGAGTTGCAGTAGAAAGTTGAACCGTTACATTTCCTAAATTTAATTTTTTTTGAGAAAGCTCTTGCTCTAGTTCTGCAATGTGTTGGCGAAAATCAGAAAATCTCGCACGCACCACTGCAGTTTTTGCGAGGGCATTGAAGTCTTCCAAAACTTTCTGAGCATTCCCCTTTTGAGCAGCATCATTCAAAGAAGATTTAAGAGACATAAGGCTCTGATCCGCAAAAGATGGGGGTTGCAGAGCATCTGCTTCACGGTCTTTGATATTTTTTTCAGCTCTAAAAAAAGAAAGCAGTGAAGCAAAATCTGACTCGTTTGGTATGAACTGGTGATCATTCGGGTTTGTTTTTTGAAAGGAAGCAGAAGAAAAAGGGAGTTGCAAAAAAATATCACCCGCCTTTTTAGCTTGAGGAAAAGCTACCACAGCAGGAGGTGTCTCATGGCAAAGCAGTCGATTGCCGTTTTGGCCAGCTCTTTGAGACTTCAACTTTTGCTGCGAAGGACAAAGCTTTAGTCCCATTCGTCTCCCCTTTACTGAATGTATTGCTCAACTTCTCTCTACCTGCAAAAAAGCCAAACTGTATACAGTTTGGCTTTCTAACGCTAAGCTTTATTCTTTGCAAGTTACAAATGCGTGACAAAGTAGACTTGATTCATCCCAAAAAAACTATAATATACCGCATGTTCAGCATCAGACTTTCAAACATTATAAGACGTGCGTATGTGGGGTAAAAATGCCGAAACAACTCATTGAATGTGTTCCCAATATCAGCGAAGGAAAAGACTTTCAAAAACTTGAACGTTTTGCCGATTGCCTGAAGAATGTCCCAACCCTTCAACTTTTGCACCTCGATGCCGACCCTATTGCAAATAGAACCGTGATGAGTTTTGTGGTCTCTCCACATAATCTGGAGAAAGCTGCCACAGCACTTTATAGTTCGGTGCTTGAAACAATTGATATGCGGCAGCATCACGGTTTGCATCCTCGCATGGGAGCCATTGATGTTTTTCCTCTTGTTCCTTTTAAAAATATTAGCCTCGAAGAGTGCATTGCATTCAGCTTAAAAATGGCAAAGAAAATTGGAGAGGAGTTTTCAATTCCAGTTTTTATGTACGCTTATTCAACGCAAAATAGTTTACGTCAAAAACTTCACCACATTCGCAAAGGTGAATTTGAAAACCTTGCCCAAAAGCTTTCGCAATCTGAATGGAAACCTGACTATGGTCCCATTACTCCGCATCCTACTTTTGGCGCGACAGCCATTGGCGCACGTGAGCTGATGATTGCATTTAATGTGGGGCTGAACACAAAAGATCTTTCAGTCGCTCAACACATTGCTGCGAAGTTAAGAGAAAGTGGAAGTGGCGGGAAACCGGGATTATTCAAGGGTGTGCAAGCGATGGGATGGATTCATCAAGCCTATAATTGCACACAAGTAAGCATGAACCTTCATCATGCAACACAATGTTCGCTCTATTCACTTTTTTCAGAAATTGAAAAACTCGCCAAAGAACTTGGAACAACTGTAAAAGGAAGTGAAATTGTGGGGATTGTTCCCAAAGCTTCTCTGTTGGAACAAGCTTCAAGTTATGAAGAAGCAATTCAAAAGTTGAAGCTAAATGCGCTTCGAAGTTTTGATCCTAAGCAACAAGTGATTGAAGAAGTGATAACTCATTCGTAGCATTAAGGTTGAAGAGATTCATATTTCACGCCACTTGCATCAATGATCACACGAACATTATCAAAAACAAGTCTTCCGCTTTCTCGATCTGCACGAGGGAATTGTGAAAAATCAAAGCGTTGTCCAGTATGGTTGATAATTTCAACAACTCCACGGAAAATGGCGTCTGGAAAAACTACTTCGCCCATAACAGCAAGTGATTTTAAATCGCGCATGCCCGGATGACCAAATGCAGCGCGGGTTTCCTCAAGTTGCTTCCAACCATTCCATTCCGTTAAATGGAATGCTGCGAACGTACCTTGCACATTTGCGTGAAGCTGTGAACTGTTCTCATCAAAACGAAACGCGTCACTATCATAAAGATACACCACATCTGGCGGAGTTTTCACAGGAGTGAATCCTTCAGCTCTTTGTGCTGCTGGCAAGTTGAACAATTTTACATTCGGAAACCTGAGAACGACTGATCCAATAGCACCTTCAAGTTGAATGACATCTCTGAAAACATCACCATCTTTTATTTTTTTTCGATTTACAATTAAATCGGGGGTAAGTGCAGCTAACACAGCTTCTTCTCCACGTTGATTTCTCAAGGTATCCAAGTACGCAATCAAGAGCTTGAGGTTGATGTAGATTAAATTTGTATTAAAAGGTTGAGGATTTTCTCCATCATTCAAACCAATATGCTCAAACACATTCATTTGACTTTCTAGCACCTGTGCACGTTCAATAAGCTCGAGTTTTCCATCTCGAATCGCAACAATTCCCCCTTTTGCATCAAGAGGAGTGCGATCAGTTGTAACCATGCCTCCCAAAATATTTTCCTTCACCATGTAATCAGCAATAAAAGGATCCGGCGTAGAATTCAGCCCATCAGTGTTTGCCATGACTAAGACTTCATATCCATCATCCAGAAATCTCTCAAGCAAGCCATCAAGATAAAGCTGAAAAAGAACTTGTCCGTGCCCTCCGGGAGCTTTTTGCTTTTCTTCCGCTCCAAAATCAACGGGAACAGCCTCGTCTTTTTTCAAACGTGGAAACATTGCTTGAAGAACATGATCGAATATTTTCACTCCATTTTTCTCAAGCTGTTTTGCTAAGTCTGAGTTCTGAGTAAGAACGGCATCCCAGGAAAGTGAAGTCTGGTGGTTATTCCAGGGTTGTATTGCTAAAGATGTAAAACGATCTGCATGCTTTGCATACCAAGCAAGCTTTGCTTGTAAAATTGAATTTTCTTTTGAACCCGCTACAAACCTTACCCCACTTGCTTTTGAAGCATTTGCTTCAGTCACTCCAAGCGAAGAACCGAGGCCAGCATTCATTTCTACCGTAACAAGTTTTGGCCCTTTTCCCTTAAATTCATCACGTGGAGGAAGATCTCTAAGATATGTTTTTCGATCGAAATCAGCTGAGGTAAAAAAGTGTAAACTTGGATCTTTCAGATCAATGAGGGAAGCTTTAGTTTCAAAGAGGTATTTTTGATACAGTGCCGCATAGTATTCCCCCTGAGGAAGAGTGTGCAAACTGGATTGAAACGAACTCCTCATGGATTTCCCTCTCTAAAGACGTTGAAAGTCTCCGCGATGTAATGCACCGCAAAGTGTTTGTAAACCCTCCTTTGACAAGGCTTTTAAAAACGACTAGCCCTCCTTTCCAAAGGAAAAATATGATTTTAAATCTTCACAAGCCAAGCGGCATTACGTCTCACACCGTCATCAGCATTCTTCGAAACATCACCGGAGAAAAAAGAATTGGACATGCTGGAACACTTGACCCTTTTGCATCTGGCGTTCTTGTGGTTGCCATCACCAGAGCCTACACAAAACAACTTGGGGAAATTTCCATCGACACTGAGAAAGAATATATTGCAACGCTTGAGCTGGGAAAAGTAAGCAGCACGGGTGATAGCGAGGGTGAGATCACAACGCTTCATCAAGCTGAAAACTTACAACACCTTGATGCTGAACATATTCGTGATGCGCTTCATTCTTTTTTGGGCAAAAGTTTTCAAACTCCACCGCAATATTCTGCAGTGAAAGTAAAAGGTAAAACCGCATACAAACTCGTGCGAAAAGGCATCAGCGTTGAACTTCCCGAGCGCGAGATTTGTATTTATGACATTGAACTTTTGGAGTTCACTGTTTCCACTTTCAATTTTCGCGTGAAGTGTAGTTCTGGCACCTACATCCGTGCACTTGGCTCTGACATTGGAAAAAAACTTGGTGTTGGAGCGTATGTTTCAAAACTCGTCAGAACAAAAGTTGGAGACTTTCATTTAGAAGACAGTATTGCGTTAGAAAATGTGAAAGAGTACCTAGAAAAACACGCAAAAACTCTGGAAAGAGAAGTCCTTTAAAGGGATTACTTGAAGTGATGAAAAGCGCCAAACATACGACAGTTCTCATTTTGAGAGCTTTTTATCTTTAATCTCCAAAAAACCGACCTCCAAGCCGTTGATTTTAAAGCGTTTTTCAGAGACTCCTTTGGTATATTATTTGCTCCTTGTAAACCGAAGCTCAAAAAACTTTATATAGAGATGGGGAAATATGAACTGTAAATTCTACTCAAAATTAATCCTGCTCAGCCTTCTGGCAATTGCATTTGCAAGCTTTTCACTTCCAGCGAATGCAGCAACCATTCACGTAACTGCGCCTAATCCCGCAGATGCCGCACAAGAAGATGTTATTGCAAACGATGGAAAGTGTACACTTCGCGAAGCCATTGAAGCGTCGAATGAAAAAAACCATAGCTATCTTGGAGATGTCACTCCTGTTGAAGGCGAATGTGAAGCGGGGATAGGATTTGAAAAGGATCTCATTTTAGTTCCTGCTGGTACGCACAATCTTTTCCTCAATGGCATTGCCGATCATGACATCTTCATCCATAGAAGCCTTATTATTCGCGGAACTCTTGATGAACAGGGAGCTCCCGCTACACTTCTCAATGCAAATGCTAATGGTTACTTTTTTCATATTCAACAAGGGAGAGATGTTGCTCTCGAAAACCTTGCTTTTCATGATGCAAAGTTTTCAACCTTTGGATGCATTTGGAATGAAGGAAATCTGAGCGGAACAAATCTTCGTTTCGTAAATTCTGAAACCATGGTTGGTGGCGGAGCTATTTTTAATCAAGGCACACTCACGTTGCATTCTTCTTCGTTCCAAGGAAACAAAGCTGTGGAAGGCGGCCCACTTGGTTTTACTGTGCATGGCGGTGGTGCCATCAATAATATCGGCACCCTCTCGCTTAACACCGTTAGCTTTAGCGGAAATACTGCGGCGAACGAAGATGGTGGTGCACTTTTGAATAATGGTACTGCAAATCTTGAGAATGTAAGTTTTTCCACAAACTCTGCAGCTAGAGGTGGAGCAATTTCAAATCTTTCGGAGGGAACGCTTTTAGTTTCTCATTCAAACTTCATAGAAAATGCCCGTGCTATTCACAATACTGGAGCCATGGAAATTCACTCAAGTCATTTTCAAGGACAAACAAATTCAACCATTTATAATGATTCTGGAGAAAATACACTTTCAGTCTATAATTCAAGCTTCGTCAGCAACGTAAGTGGAAATTTATCCGGCGCCATCTCTTCGACAGGAAATATTGAAATTCTGAATAGCACCTTTACCAAAAATGAGGGTCCTCTCGTTGGAGCAATTTATCTTGGAGAAGGAACGGCAGTCATTAAATATTCCACATTTTCTGCAAACCGCTTCACTGTTCCGAACTTTGGTTTAGCAAATGAAATTGCTACACCTTTAAACGACACTGCACATCAATTTACTCTAATGGGAAACATCATAAATGGTTCATGTGCTGGGGATATTATTTCTACTGGCTACAACTTTTTCCCAGCTGCTGGATGTATTGAACAACAAAACGCCCAAGCTGGCGATCAGTTTTTAAATCCAGGACTTCTTGATTATGATGTCGGCAGCAAAAGCTTTCCACTTGCAGATAACAGCCATGCTATCGACGCTATTCCTGTGGAGCAATGCTTAAGAGATGAAAACAACGTACTTCTTTCAGACCAACTTGGAACACCGCGCCCAATTGGAAATGGCTGCGATGTTGGAGCACGAGAAATGGGATGCGCAAATGCTCTCCTTCAAGATGGCGAACAATGTGATGACGGCAACACCGCTAATGGCGATGGTTGCAGCAGTGTCTGTTTAAGAGAAAGTTCTTTTGAGTGCAATGGTTCCCCATCGGTGTGTAAATTTCAAGATGCTGACGGCGACGGCTTTGGAGATGAAGACGACAACTGCCCTGCACTTGCAAACGCAGACCAGGCTGATCTTGATGGCGACTTAATTGGTGATGCATGTGATGACGATAAAGACGGTGATGGAATAAAAAATGATCTTGATGATTGTCCTGAAAACAATGACATCGCATGTGAAGCAGCAGGAGCTGCTGATGCTGGAAACAATAATGCAGTCGCTCCGGCCGACAACGCCGGTGCAAATGCCGTTAATAATGGAGCTGCCGGTGGAGCAAATGGCGGCGCTGCAGGCGGCAACAACAATGCTGGCGCTGGCAATAACCCAGCTGCAGCTGGAAGCAGCGGCGGAGGATGTTCGCTGATTGTGCGTTGATGAAGTGGTATTGCTTTTCAACTCAGGAAAAATATTCTTCCCTTTGCATGAGCGCACTTTTGAGGCCTTCATCTCTCTGACAGCTTAAATGAAAATGATGAAGGCCGAAATGTTGGATGAAATTTTCGCGGCGCTTGAGCGGAAATTTCAGAGCGACGCAAAGGGAAGAATATTTTTCTTCAATTCAAAATCAATTCCCGGAATAAAATTGTGGAGCTGATCGGGGTCGAACCGACGACCTCTTGCATGCCATGCAAGCGCTCTACCAACTGAGCTACAGCCCCAAAAGATACTGCACTAATTTTTCATCGTTCCAATCTTGTGCACCTTCAAAACGTTTTACAATGGTCCCGCTTCTATCAATCACAATTGTTTCCGGCAATGCAAAAATGGCGTAAGCATCAGCAGCTTTTCCCTGGGGATCAACAAAGACAGGAAAGCTAAAGGGAATTTGTTTTTGAAACCATTCAATTTTTTCTTTTAAATGTTCGCCGGTGTCTTCAGAAACAGCAAAAAGTTGAAACTGTTCTGCCGGCAAAGTTTGATACAATTTTTCAAGTGATGGAATTTCGCCCTGACAAGGCCCACACCATGTTGCCCAAAAATGTAAAAGTGTAATTTTGCCTTGAAAATGTTCAAGCTTTGCTTCTGAAGCATGCAAAGGCTGCAGCTCTAAAACCGGCGCTATATCGCCCTTTCCTGGGCGCGATGCATAATAAAATGCCGACATCGCAAAAAGTGCAATGCCGGCTATGATCAAAAAAATCCAATGACGTGTTTTCATAAAATGAAAACCTTATGCTTTTTTAGCTGCAGCTTTTTTCTTTGGCGCCGCTTTTTTGGTCGCTTTCTTTTTTGGAGCAGCTTCTTTTGTTGAAGCTTCAGCAGATTTTTTCGCTTTTTCTTTCGTTGGAGCTGGAGCAGACAATGACGTTTCGTTGAGATATTCAATCAATGCCATTGGAGCCGCGTCACCATGACGAAAGCCAAGACGATAAATGCGAGTGTATCCACCTTGTCTTGTTGCAAAACGTTCTGCCAATGTAGAAAAAGCTTTTTCCACAGCAGCTTTGTCACGAATTAGAGCAAGAGCTCTTCTGCGCGCGTGCAAAGTACCTTCTTTGCTGAGCGTTACCAGTTTATCAGCAATACAGCGCAATTCTTTTGCTTTTGGAAGCGTTGTTTCAATGCGATCGTGCATTATGAGAGAGCTCACCATATTCGCAAACATCGCTTTGCGATGTGCTGATTTCATTCCTAATTTTCTTCCCGAATTTCTATGTCTCATATACCACTCCTAAACTTCTCGTAAAACTCCGTTGAAAACTTTTTATTCAACATCTTTTGGTTTGAATTTATCTGCATCCGAAATATCGAAACCATCAATTTTCATTCCAAGAGAAAGTCCCATTTCAGTCAAAATTTCTTTGATTTCGTTCAGTGATTTTCTTCCAAAGTTTTTTGTTTTTAGCATTTCAGTTTCAGATTTTTGGCACAATTCACCAATGTGGCGAATGTTTGCATTTTGTAAACAATTGGCAGAACGAACTGAAAGTTCTAGCTCATCAACTCGGCGATATAAATTTTCGTTAAGCTGTGGTTTATCTTCGCTGTAACGTTCGTCTTCGGTTGGCTCGTCAACTTCATCAAAGTTGATGAACAATTGGAGCTGCTCTTTCAAAATTTTTGCAGAGTACGCAACTGCTTCATCTGGCGTAAGAGAGCCATCTGTCCATACTTCCAGCGTAAGCTTGTCATAGTCAGTTCTTTGCCCCACGCGAGCATTCGTAACGTGATAGTTGCAACGAACGATAGGAGAAAAAATAGCATCAAGAGGAATGGTTCCAAGTGGATCTGTTTCGCGTTTGTTTCTTTCAGCTGGAACGTAGCCTTTACCTGTTCTTACCGTGAGTTCACCTTTAAGATGCGCACCTTCTGCAAGTGTTGCAATGTGAAGATCAGGATTCAAAACGGTAATTGATGGTGGAAGTTGCAAATCACCAGCAGTAAGTTTGAGTGGACCTTTTGCATCAACTCTTACAACCGCACTGTCACCTTCGTGTAAATTCAAACGAAGTTGTTTAAAGTTCAAAACGATATCAGTAATATCTTCAGCAATACCTTCTAAGGTTGAAAATTCGTGTTCAACTTTATCAAATCGAACTGAAGTTACGGCCGCACCTTGAAGAGATGAAAGTAACACTCTTCTGAGGGAATTTCCGATGGTAATTCCAAAACCACGCTCTAATGGACGCGCTACAAATTTTCCGTAGTTTGCTGCTGTTGCACTTGTTTCCAACTCTACATTTTTCGGACGAATCATTCTTCTCCAATTGCGATGCATATTTCCTCCTGGTTGTGTCACCACTCCTCTTTGTAAGAGGCTTCCTCGACACGGTCTTTGTATAAATCACTTCACGTGCAACTGATAAGCTTTGAAAAAAGCAAAGCTCACACAGCCACACGATGAAGAAACTATTTTGAATAGAGTTCCACTACCAAATGCTCTTGGAACTGATCGCCCAACTCTGCTCTTCCTGGGTAGCGGCTAAATGTTCCTGTCATTTTGGTTTTATCTACAACAACCCACTCTGGCATCACTCTTTTTTCGTTTGCTTCAAGAGATTCTACCAAAACTGGTTTTTTCTGACTTGATTCGACAACTGATATCGCATCACCTTCTGAAACAAGGTAAGATGGAATGTTTACTTTTTTTCCATTCACCAAAAAGTGACTGTGTCTTACAAGTTGACGTGCTTGTCTGCGCGAGTTTGCAAATCCCATGCGATAGACCACGTTATCGAGACGGCGCTCGAGAAGAAGCAACAAGTTTTCACCCGTAATGCCCTTCATACCGTCAGCCATGGTGTAGTATTTTCTAAACTGGCCTTCGATAACTCCGTAGGTTTGCTTCACGCGTTGTTTTTCACGAAGCTGCAAAGCGTAATCTGAAAGTTTTCTGCGGCGCTGTCCATGTTGACCTGGCGCGTACGCTCTTCGTTCAAAAGCACACTTCTCACTCATACAGCGGTCGCCTTTAAGGAAAAGTTTCATGCCCTGACGTCTACATTTTTTGCAACTTGAATCTAAACTTACTGCCATAATTACCTCGTTCTTAGTATTTCATCTTTCGTTACTTCTCTTTCGTCTTCCGTGCTTTGTATTCACAAACGACGAGCAACAAATAACGCAGTGGAAGTTTTATACTCTTCTTCGTTTTGGTGGTCTGCATCCATTGTGTGGAATTGGAGTTTTGTCAGTGATAGACATTACTTTCACTCCAGTTCGTTGCAAAACACGAACAGCTGATTCACGACCAGCTCCTGGGCCTTTTACAATCACTGCTGCAGAGCGAAGCCCACATTGGTCAACCGCTTTGCGCACAGCATCTTCAGCTGCAAGCTGAGCTGCAAAAGGAGTGTTTTTTCTTGAGCCTTTAAAACCACAGCCACCTGCGGTTGACCAGCTTAGGACATTTCCTTTTGGATCTGTTACCGTAATACTCGTGTTGTTGAAGGTAGAATTGATATACACCTTCCCTACAGGGATATTCTTTTTAACTCTTTTTTTCCCTTTTTTAGGGGTACTTTTTTTCACATCTGCAGCCATTTATACCTCCACATATGCAATGTTTAATGCATAGTTTCGAATGAGATCTTTCTCTCAATTATTTATTTAGGTCCTGGTGCTTTTCGTTTTCCTGCTACTGGAACACGTTTTCTCGCTTTTGCAATACGAGCATTTGTTTTGGTACGTTGACCACGTGCAGGAAGTTTACGAATGTGGCGCATACCACGGTAAGTGCCAAGGTCTTTGAGCCTTTTTATGTTCGCTTGAACGCGGCGTCTCAAATCACCCTCAACCATAATCTCTTGAGACTCGATGATGTCACGAATTTTTGCAATTTGCGTATCGTCGAGTTCATGAGCGCGGAGTGATTCACTAATTCCCGCAGCTTTCAAAATGCGTTCTGATGTTACTTTTCCAATCCCACAAATATAGGTAAGCGCAATCACAATACGCTTGTTACTTGGAATGTCTATACCGGCAATACGAGCCATTTTTCCTCCAGTTATCTTCCTCCCTTTGGCTCATCATAGCCAAAGAGCAATACACAGTTTTATCCCTGACGTTGTTTGTGTTTTGGATTTTCACAAATCACGCGAACAACACCTTTTCTTTTGATGACTTTACATTTATCGCAAATTTTCTTTACTGATGATCGTACTTTCATAATAACTCCGTCTCAGATTTTTGTTTTTCAAAATATGTTCTCGAAAGACAAAAACCGTTATTTTGCTCTGTATGTTATTCTTCCTCGTGTTAAATCATATGGCGAAAGTTCCACGGCAACACTGTCGCCAGGTAAAATACGAATGTAGTGCATTCTCATTTTTCCTGAAACATGGGCCAATATTTGATGCCCATTTTCTAACTCTACTTTAAACATAGCATTGGGAAGAGTTTCCAAAACCTTACCTTCAACTGATATACCTTCTTCTTTTGCCATAATTCTCCAAAATTATCTAAGGCTCCTTAGATCGGTTGCAGCTTAAAAAAGTTGCTTCCTATAATTTGCTCAAAATATCGGGGCCATTTTCGGTGATTGCAACACTGTGCTCAAAATGGGCCGAAAGTTTTCGGTCCTTTGTCACCACAGTCCAATCATCTTCCAGGACTTCCGTTTCACAACCGCCCTGATTAATCATGGGCTCTATCGCCAATACCAAACCTGGCCTAAGTGGTATTCCCGTTCCCGCTTTTCCAAAATTTGGAAGCTGCGGATCTTCATGAAGCTTTCTTCCAATACCATGCCCAACATAATCACGAACAATAGTATAACCAGCCGCTTCTGCATGTTGTTGCACTGCTGCAGAAATATCATACAGCCGGTTGTGAGAAAGAGCTTGTTCAATGCCTGCCATCAAAGCTTCTTCCGTAACCCGAAGCAGACGACTTGCTTCCTCACTTATTTTTCCCACTGCAAATGTTTTTGCATGATCTCCGTAGAAATCGTTCTTCACCACACCGCAGTCAATGCCAACAATATCACCCTCTCGCAATTCCACATCTGATGGAATGCCATGCACCACTTCTTCATTACGTGAGGTGCAAAGAGTGTGTTTGTATCCCATGTATCCCTTAAAGGCTGGCTTTGCTCCGCGTTTCAGAATTTCTTCCTCTGCAATGCGATCAAGCTCTGCTGTGGTAACACCAGGGACAATGAGTTCATCAAGTTTTAAAAGAACTTCAGCAACAATTCTGTTGCTCACTCTCATTTTTTCAATCTCAGCGGGAGATTTTAAAACAATCATATCTCACCAAACTTCCCGTAAACTTTCTACACACTTTAAAATGCGAGAAAAAACTTCATTAATACCACCCAAGCCACATACTTCGTGCATCAAGCCTTGTTCGCGGTAAAATCCCATCAAAGGCTGAGTTGCCGACTTGTAGAGATCAATTCTAAAGTGAACTGTATCTTCACCGTCATCTGAACGACCTTCTTCTTGTTTACGACAAGAAAGGCGTTTTATAATTTCTTCATCTGGAACATTTAAATACAATGCCAGCAATAATTTTTGGCCTTGCTCTTTGAGCAACGCATCCAGAGCTCTTGCTTGTGAAGCCGTTCTTGGATAACCATCCAAGATATAACCTCTTGAACAATCTTCCTCTTTCAGCCTCTCGATGATGATGTGATTCATCAACTCATCATCAACAAGTTTTCCCTCGGACATCACTGAACTTACTTTTTTCCCAAGTTCAGATTTTTTTGCAACTTCTCTGCGAAGGATATCTCCTGTCGAGAGATGCACAATACTAAAGTACTCACTTAAAAGTCTTCCTTGGGTTCCTTTTCCACTTCCAGGGGCTCCAAGGAAAAACATACGCACAGGACCTTTTCCCATTTTCTTTTATCAGCCTCTCCGACCACGGAATTTTCCCCCAGTCTTCGCACCGAGAAAACCTTCGTAATGTCTTGAGAGGAGGTGTGACTCAACTTGAGCCAACGTGTCCATAGCAACCCCCACAACAATCATCAACGAAGTTCCCCCAAAGGTATAAGCAAGAGATTGTGGAATTCCAAAGTTCTGAATAAGGAGCTCAGGCAAAACACAAATCGCAGCCAAATAGAGCGCTCCTCCCAAAGTAATGCGTGTCAAAATGCTATCTATGTAGTCTGCTGTATTTTTCCCTGGTCGAATACCTGGAATAAATCCGCCATATTTCTTTAGGTTTTCTGCAACATCTGTAGGGTTAAAGCTTACAGCTGTATAAAAATAGGCAAAGAAAATAATCATGGTCATGTAGACGCCACTTCGAATCCAGCCTGTTTGCAGAAAGCCCATGATGTCTTGCAAAGGTCCAGCTTGCACAAATTGCGCAATAGTCGCTGGGAACATAATGATAGAAGAAGCAAAAATGGGAGGAATAACACCCGCCATATTGATCTTGAGCGGCAGATGTGATGCCTGGCCGCCGTACATTTTATTTCCCACTACTCTTTTTGCATATTGAACCGTAATCCGCCGTTGGGCGCGTTCAAAAAAGATAATGGTTCCAATAACCAAAAGAATAAAGGCAATCAAAAGCACAAAACCAAAGAAGTCACCAAACTGAGACTTCAATCCCCACGCATCCCGAAGTCCACCAGGAATGCCGGTTACAATTCCGGCAAAAATGATGAGGGAAATACCATTGCCAATGCCACGCTCTGTAATCATCTCACCCAACCACATTAAAAAAGAAGTTCCAGCAGTAAGCGTAAGCATCGTGGTAAGACAAAAGCTAAAGGTGGTTACCCCCGGCAATGTTGCGCCTTGTTGGATGATACCAAGACTAATGCCAAGACCTTGAACGAGCGCTAAAACCACAGTTCCGTATCTTGTGTACTGTGTGATTTTTTTTCGGCCTGCATCGCCCTCTTTTTGAAGACGTTGTACAGCTGGAACCGAAACGGCAAGCAGCTGAAGAATAATAGACGCACTGATATAAGGCATAATCCCAAGCGCAAAAACAGAGAACTGATTTAAAGCTCCGCCTGAAAACATGTTGAAAATGTCAAAGATCGTTCCAGAAGCAAGAATGTTTTGCAATGCATCTATACTTACGCCTGGTGTTGGAACAAAAATTCCAACTCTGTACAACGCTAAAGCTAAAACCGTAAATACAATTCGCTTTAACAGTTCTGGCATCTTGGCGATATTCATCACTCCACTAGACACCAAGAACCTCCACTTTTCCGCCTGCTGCTTCAATTTTTTTCTGCGCTGTTGCAGAAATTTTAGCAGCTTTTATGGTAAGGGCTTTTTTTACTTCGCCATTTCCCAAAACTTTGAGGCCGGCAAGTGGCTTCTTTAAAATTCTTTTGTGCAAAAGGGTTTCGATGCTTACTTCTTCACCAGCTTCAAACACAGAAAGCTGATCGAGGTTCACAATAGCAAACTCTTTTCTAAAAATGTTGGTAAAGCCAACTTTGGGAAGACGACGCTGCAAAGGCATCTGTCCACCTTCAAAACCAACTTTGTGGTAACCACCTGAACGAGCTTTTTGCCCTTTGTGGCCTCTCCCTGAGGTTCCACCTACACCAGAGGCATTACCGCGGCCTCTTCTTTTTCGGACAGGTTTCTGTCTGTTTTCTGGTCTGGGAAGTTCATTTAATTTCATATCATTACTCCGTGAAACTTTATCTTAAGCTTCAATTATTTTTACTAAGTGTGGAATAGCTTTTACCATTCCTCTAATTGCTGGAGTATCGAGAAGCACTCGCTCATTTCCAACTCTAGCAAGCCCCAAACCTCTCACAGTATCTCGTTGAGGTTTTGGACAACCAATCACACTTTTCACCAATTTTACTTTTATTTGCTTTGCCATTAAGCACCTCTGAGTTTTGCAGTTTCTTCAACTGATCTTAATTTGCAAAGTCCCTGGAAGGTCGCCTTCACTACGTTGTGAGGGTTACTTGTGCCAAGTGATTTTGTAAGAATGTTGTGAATGCCAACCGCTTCAATCACAGCTCTTACTGGACCACCTGCAATTACTCCAGTACCAAGAGAAGCTGGTTTCAACATTACTTTTCCAGCGCCATATTTTCCCAAAATTTCGTGCGGAATGGTTTGGTTTTGAATGGGAACCTGAATCATTTTTTGGCGAGCGCGATCAGTTGCTTTTTTGATCGCCGCAGGAACTTCGCGTGCTTTGCCAAGACCAGTACCCACTTTTCCTTTTCCATCACCAACAACAACTAGTGCTGAAAAGCTAAAACGCTTACCACCCTTTACTACTTTACAAACACGGCTAATGTGAACGATGCGCTCAATATAATCACTCGCCTGAACTTGTTCTCTTTCTGCCATGATTAAAACCTCAAACCTTTCTCTCTTGCAGCTTCTGCAAGCGCTTTTACTCTGCCATGGTATCTATAACCACTGCGATCGAAGACAATTGTTTCAATGCCTTTTGTTTTTGCTCTTTCGGCAAGAAGTTCTCCCACTTTTTTCGCTCCCACACAGGAAGCTTTTTCTTTCAAAGTATTGAGCTCTTTCTCAGCCGTAGCGACTGATACCAAGGTAGTCCCTGTTGTATCATCAATGAGCTGAGCGCTAATGTTTTTAAGACTTTTATACACTGAAAGCCTTGGGCGCGCTGGCGTTCCATTTACTTTCTTGCGTATTCTTAGTTTGCGTTTATGACGCGATTGCGTACGTGATAATTTCATGTTTATCCTCCCTTAGAACCCGCAGCAGATTTACCTGCTTTTCTTCTGATAACTTGACCGGCATACTTAATGCCTTTTCCTTTGTACGGTTCAGGGGCTCTGTATCGAATAATTTTTGAAGCCGTCTCTCCAACGAGTGTTTTATCAGCACCATCAATGTGGATGGTAGTTTGTTTATCAACAGAAATCGAAATTCCAGCTGGGATAGGATAATCAACGGGATGAGAAAAACCAAGGTTGAGCGTGAGGCTCTTTCCTTTCACATCGGCTCTGTATCCAACTCCAACAATTTCAAGTGTCTTTTTGAAGCCTTCGCTCACACCAACAATCATATTGTTGATAAGAGCTCGAACAAGACCTTGTTCTCTTCTTGCTTCTCTTGAATCATCAACTCGCTCAACTTTTACTTCACCATCAGCTTGAGAAATAGCAACAAGCTTTTGTTTAGAAAAATCGTGGGTTAATGTTGCTTTTGCACCTTTAACAGTGACCTCGTGACCTTTTAGGGTAACGTTCGTTCCTGTTGGGAGCTTCATTCCTCTTTTTCCAATTCGAGACATAATTTCCTCAGAGTCCTCATTCGACAAACAATCTTTTGTTCAAAAGAATGTGTTCGATGCTAAAAATAAACTTACCAAATAGTACAAACAACTTCGCCACCAACACCAGCTTGGCGAGCTTCTTCACCACTCATAACACCTTTAGGAGTGGTGAGGATGGCCATACCAGAACCTTGGCGCATAGGTTTAATGTCTGCGTGCGACCAGTAAACTTTTCTGCCACCTTTACTTATTCTGTCTACTTCAAGAAAAACAGGTTTGCGATCTGTTGTGTACTTCAACTGAAGGCAAATTCTTTTTTCAATTCCATCGCCAGTTACAGATGCATCAGCAATGAATCCATTTTTTTTCAACACTTGCGCCAACGCATTTTTGAATCCTGAATAAGGAATGTTCACTTCAGGATGTCTTGCTTGCGAAGCGTTTCGTAGTCTTGTTAGCATATCTGCTATTGGGTCGTTCATACTCATTGTTATTTCCTCAATACTTTGGTTATATTTTTTACCAGCTTGATTTTGTAACGCCTGGCAACATTCCATCTAATGCCATTTGTCGGAAGCAAAGACGGCACATGTCAAAGCGGTTCATGTATGCGCGCGATCTTCCACAACGTGGACATCTATTATATTCGCGAACCTTAAAGGCCTGCTTTCTTTTTGCTTTTGCTATCATCGATTTTTTTGCCATGTTCTTCTCCAACTACACTGTAATAAGCTTAATTTCTAAAAGGCATTCCCATAAGACGAAGAAGTTCTCTGCCTTCGTCATCAGTTTTTGCTGAGGTTACAATAGTAACGTTCATTCCATTAATTTTTTGCACTTTGTCATAATTGATTTCTGGAAAAATAGTTTGTTCGGTGATGCCAAGCGTGTAGTTTCCACGTCCATCAAAAGATTTTTTGGAAACACCTTTAAAATCTCTTACACGAGGAAGCGCCATGTTGAAAAGGCGATTCAAAAATTCATACATGCGAACACCACGAAGCGTTACACAAGATCCAATTTTCATTCCTTCACGAAGTTTGAAGTTTGAAATTGATTTTTTTGCCTGCGTAAATACTGGCTTCTGCCCGGTAATAGTCGCAAGCTCTGAAGCTGCAGCTTCTAGGACTTTGAAGTCACTGATAGCATCACGAAGACAGGTATTGATGGTTACCTTTGTGACCATCGGAACTTCCATCTCATTTTTGTATCCAAACTTCTCTTTCATTCCTTTTCTACAAGTCTCTTTGTAGAATTTTTGGAAAGAAACGAACTCTGGAGAAAAACCCTTTTTCTCAGATGATGCTTGCTTTGCTTTTGTTTTCTTTTCGGTTGCCATAGCTATACCATTTTCCTTACTTATCAATGAGAGCGCCTGATCGCTTTGAGAAACGAACTTTTTTACCATCTTTAGCAAGTTTGTATCCGATGCGAGTTGGCTTAGCTTCTTTTTCGTCGTAGTACATTACGTTTGAGATATTAACTGAAGCTTCTTTTTGTACAATGCCACCTTTTGGATTTGATTGCGTTGGTTTCATATGGCGTTTTACCATATTCAATCCTTGAACAATCACTCGTCCAGTTGCAGTATCAAGAGAGAGCACTTTTCCTGTCTTGCCCTTATCTCTTCCTGTAATAATCATCACATTGTCATTCTTGCGAATATTCACGGCAATTCTCCTTAAAGCACTTCTGGCGCGAGAGAGATAACTCTCATAAAACGCTTCCCACGAAGTTCACGAGCAACTGGTCCAAAAATACGAGTTCCAACTGGCTCACCTTGATCGTTAATTAACACTGCAGAGTTTTCATCAAAACGAATTGAAGATCCATCTGGTCTGCGAATAGCTTTTTTGGTTCTCACCACAACTGCTTTTTTCACATCACCTTTTTTCACCTTCGCTCTTGGCAAAGCATCTTTTACTGCAACTACAATGATGTCACCAACAGATGCATATCGACGTCTTGAACCGCCAAGCACTTTAATGCACAATACACGCTTAGCTCCTGAATTGTCTGCTACTTGTAATACTGATTCCTGTTGAATCATAATAAACTCCTTAACCCATTAAACAATTGGGGCTTTCTCTACAATTTTAATTACTCTCCATCTTTTCAATTTTGAAAGTGGACGTGATTCTCTAATTTCAACTTTGTCACCAATCTTACATTCGCCATTTTCATCATGAGCAAGAAATTTCTTTTTGCGGCGAATATATTTTTTAAATCTTGTATCCAAAGTTAAGCGTTCAATTTCAACTGAAACACTTTTTTGCATTTTATTGGAAACAACGGTTCCGATTTTCGTTTTTCTTTCATTCATGGCTTACGCTTCCTTCTTAGAAGATGAAGCTGCTTGCTTCACCGACGCTTCAGTTAAAGTGCGAGCAATGTTTCTGCGCACTTTTTTGAGCTCGGCAGTTTCTTTCAACTGTCCAGTTTTATGTTTCATTTTTAATTCAAAGTACTTTTTGCGTAACTCAGTTTCAGTTTTTTCAAGGTCTTTGAGCGATTTTTTAGTTAGATCAACGGGCTTCACGGTATTCCTCACGTTTCACAATTTTAGTTTTGAGCGAAATTTTATGTCCAGCTCTTCTCAGAGCTTCAATTGCATCTTCTGGTGTTACACCTTTAATCTCATACAGCATTTTTCCTTTGCGAACATAAGCTGCCCAGTACTCGGGAGATCCTTTTCCTTTTCCCATTCTCACTTCAGCTGGTTTTTTAGAAACCGGGCGATCTGGAAAAATACGAATCCAGACTTTTCCACCGCGCTTTGCAACACGGTTGATGGCAATACGCGCAGCTTCGATTTGGCGAGCAGTAACTCGTCCAAAACTTATGGCTTGCAAGCCATAGTCGCCGTAAGAAAGATTGCAGCCACGAGTCGCCGTACCACGAATTCTTCCTTTTTGCTGTTTACGATATTTAACTTTTTTTGGTTCTAATAACATGAGCCTTCTCCATTAATCCTACTGAACATCCAAAATTTCGCCTCGGTAAATCCAAGTTTTCACTCCGATTTTTCCGTATGTGGTCATTGCTTCTGCAAAACCATAATCTACATCGGCACGAAGTGTATGAAGAGGAACTCTTCCTTCGCGGTACCATTCAGTCCGCGCAAGCTCAGCTCCACCAAGTCTTCCTGAGCATTGGATTTTAATTCCTTCAGCTCCCATTTTAAGTGCAGACTCAACCGATTTTTTCATCGCTCTTCTAAAAGCAACGCGACGTTCAAGTTGATTTGCAACATTCTCAGCCACAAGCTGAGCATCAATTTCTGCTTTTCTCACTTCGCGAATATTTACACTTACTTCATCTGAAGTTTTCTTTTGTAAATCATCACGAAGAGAATCAATTCCTGCACCTTTTTTCCCAATAACAAGACCGGGTCTTGAAGTGAAGATGTTGATCGTAACACGTCCAGCAGGTCGTTCAATTTCGATACGAGAAATCCCAGTGTGTTTGAGTTTTCCTTTAAGCGTTTTTCGAATGTACTCATCTTGGTGTACAAGTTCTGCATAACGTCTTCCGCTTTCAAACCAGCGAGAATCCCAAGTTCTAATAATTCCTAATCTAAAGCCTTTTGGATGTGTCTTTTGTCCCATAGTATCCTATACCTTTACGTTTATTACTTCTCGGCCAAAACAATATTAAGTTGCGAAGTTCTTTTTAGTACTGGTGTTGCCATCCCTCTTGCGCGTGGCATCCAGCGTTTCATTGTGGGTCCTTGATCACAAGTGAGGTGACTAATAACGAGGTTGTCCAAGTCTAATCCGCCCTTTTGATCTGCATTTGCCAAAGCTGAGCCAAGCAATTTAACAAGAGGCTTAGCTGCTCGTCTTTGTGAATGCTTTAGAAAGTTGAGCGCCCAGTTAGCTTTTTGGCCTCTAATTTCATCACATACCGCTCTCACTTTACGAGGAGACATGCGTACCGATTTTATACTTGCTTTTACTGACATTATTTACCTCCCACTTTAGTCTTTTTATCACCAGAGTGAGATCTAAAAGTACGTGTTGGAGCAAACTCACCAAGTTTGTGGCCAACCATTTGCTCTGTCACATAAAGCGGAACAAATTTTCTTCCGTTATGTACTGCAATGGTCACTCCTACCATTTCAGGAAGTACTGTTGATCTTCTTGACCAGGTTTTGATGACCTGACGACTTCTTGTATCTTGAGCCACTTGAACTTTTTTTACCAAGTGCTCATCTACAAAAGGACCTTTTTTAAGCGATCTTGCCATGATTATTCCATTCCTTACTTGCTGCGACGTTTAATAATAAGTCTGTTCGTACGCTTATTGTTTCTTGTTTTCATTCCCTTAGTGCACTTACCCCAAGGTGTTACTGGATGACGTCCACCAGCAGTTCTTCCCTCACCACCACCATGTGGATGGTCAACTGGGTTCATCGTCGTACCTCGGTTATGTGGTCGCTTTCCTAAATGTCTTGTGCGGCCTGCTTTTCCAAGGGTTACGTTATTGTGTTCTGCATTTCCAATTTTTCCAACAGTGGCTCTGCAATCAACATGAACCATGCGTACTTCACCTGAAGGAAGTTTTAGCTGAGCATACGTTCCATCGCGAGCAACAAGCTGAGCAACAGCACCTGCAGAGCGAACAATTTTTGCACCACCAAGAGGGCGAAGTTCAACATTGTGAATTTCGGTACCTACTGGAATGTTACGAAGAAGCATTGCATTTCCAACTACAACTTCTGTTACTTCAGACGAAAGCAAAACCTGACCAACTTTCAAACCTTCGGGAGCCAAGATATAGCGTTTTTCTCCGTCAGCATATTGAAGAAGGGCAATACGTGAAGTTCTGTTTGGATCATACTCAAGCGATTTTACTTCTGCTGGAATATTGAATTTATCACGTTTGAAATCGATGATACGGTAACGACGCTTATGACCACCGCCTCTAAAACGAGAGGTGATGCGTCCAAAATGATTTCGTCCGCCAGTTTTATTCAAAGAAACTGTGAGGGATTTTTCTGGTCTCTTTTTCGTAAGATCTGAAAAATCTTCAACACTCATTCCTCTTCTTCCGGCTGAAGTTGGTTTATAATTTATTGTAGGCATGACTATGCTCCCTCAAAAATTTCGATCTTGTCACCTTGTTTTAAAGTAACAATTGCCTTTTTCCAATCAGACTTTACACCCGTGCTGCGACCAATGCGTGCGCGTTTTCCTGCAACTTGCATAGTGTTTACATCGGTTACTGTTACGTTGAACAATTGTTGAACAGCATTTCTGATATCGTATTTATTTGCTTTCGGATCTACGCGGAAAACGTATCGACTCATTCCTGTCGCCTGATCGCGAAAAGCTTTTTCTGTTATTCTTACACCATCTATTACGTTATAAATATTCATGATTGAAGTACCTCTTGCGCTTTTTCAACAGCTGCTTTTGTAAACACAACATGCTCATAACGAAGAAGATCATACGAATTGAGCCCATTACTATAAACCACTTTAAGATGTGGCACGTTGCGAGCTGACAATTCTACCTCTCGTTGTGGAGCATCTAAAACAAGGAGCGCGCTCTTTACACCAAGTGCATTCAAAAGAGAAATCATTTCTTTTGTTTTTGGCGCTTTAAAATTTAAAGCATCTAATACAAGAACTTTTTCTTCTTGAGTCTTAATCGTAAGTGCAGATTTAAGCGAAGCTCTTTTTGCTTTTGTCGGCATCTTGTATGCGTAAGATCTTGGTGTTGGACCATGAACTACTCCTCCACCGACGAAGATATTTTTCTTTGCTGATCCGTGACGAGCTCGGCCTGTACCTTTTTGGCGGTACATTTTTGCACCCGTTCCACGCATGTTTGCAGGGTTAATCGTGGATGCACTTCCAGCTCTTGCACTTGCACGCAATTGCTTTACGTGATCGTAAACGAGTCCTACGTTTACTTCGCACGCAAAAACAGCATCTGAAAGTTCAAGCTCTCCCACTTTTTTCTTATTTTTATCTAACACAGTCTGTTTCACTGCTCACTCCTTGAAGCTTAAGCTTCTGTTGAAGGCTGTTCCGCTTCCGCTTGAACTGGCACTTCTTGAGTTTTTCCTTTTACAGTCTCTCTTGTTGCAAAAGATCTGTCAGGAACAAAAATTTCTAACATGCCTTCTCTTGTGCCAGGAACAGCACCTTTGAGAAGAACAACATTGTCTTCGGGACGAATAGCAACCACTTCAACATTTTTAATCATCACGCGATCACAACCCATGTGACCTGGAAGTTTTGTATTTTTGAACACTCGCGATGGAGAAGAACATTGACCAAGCGAACCAGGAGCTCTGTGGAAAGTTGAACCGTGAGATCCTGGACCACCAGCGTGTCCGTATCTTTTCACAACACCTTGAAAGCCGCGGCCTTTAGTTGTTCCGCATACGTGAACTTTTTCACCAACAGAAAAAGCTTCTACGTTCAAAGCTTGTCCAAGCTGAAGTTCGTCTACACCTTCATAGCCTTCAGATCTGAACTCAGTGAGATTTTTGTATGCCTTTGATTTAGCCTTTTTGAAGAAACCCAATTGCGGTTTGTTCAAGCATTTCTCATCTACTTCTTCAGAAGCTAATTGAAGGGCATCGTAACCATCACGTGCTTTTGTTTTCTTTTGAATAATCACACATGGATTTACTTCAACCACTGTTACTGGAATCATTTCTCCATCAGGGCCGAACACTTGTGACATTCCTCGTTTTTTTCCTCGTAATCCTAACATAGACTCACCCTAGTTCTTTTATGTCATCTTAATTTCAACTGCCACACCTGGTGACAATTCAAGTTTCATGAGAGCATCAACGGTTTGTTGAGTTGGCTCAATAATATCTAACAATCTTTTATGAACACGCACTTCAAACTGTTCTTGCGATTTTTTATCAACATGCGGACTACGCAAAACACTGTATTTCGAAATTTGAGTTGGAAGAGGAATTGGACCCGCAACTCTGCCGCCAGTTCTTTGAACCGTTCCCACAATTTCGTGTGTAGATTGGTCGAGCAATCTGTGGTCGAATGCCTTCATTCTTATTCTGACTCTTTGTTTTTTCTCATATGATACTGACATAATTTCGCCTCAAGGGTCTTACGTTAACGTGAAAAACTGCGCGTGATAAACACGCCAAGTTTCACAAATCTTTTTACTCTACCACTTCAGTCACAACACCAGCACCAACGGTACGGCCGCCTTCGCGAACGGCGAAGCGTAATTCTTTTTCCATGGCGATAG
>PCXC01000069.1 GCA_002796345.1 Deltaproteobacteria bacterium CG11_big_fil_rev_8_21_14_0_20_42_23
ACTCCTGCTGAGGTCTTCTTGAACCAAGTGTTGCACTTCGAATGTGAATCCACATCCCCGCTTTCGCGAGGATGACAAAACAAAATATAGACTCTTAAGGCAACAACAAGCCCAAGCGGTTTTCTTCCTCAGCTTTATTTTGCAGCTTTAAGTCTTGAGCGGTGTTTCCGTATTGAGGAAGGGCGAAGCCGATGGCTTTTGTTTTTTCGGAAATATTTTCTTGAAAAGTTTTTACGTGATGAAGTTTGAGAATTTCTTCGCAGTCTTGTAAAACTTTTGCTTCCGTTTCTTGATTTTCTTTTGTTGCATCATCAAACAAAACTTTAAAGACAATAAAATTTCTTTTTGTCATCGCCTGCAACGTGATGTGGGATGTGGCTTTCTGAAGAGCGTAATCAAAAAGAGAAGTGAGCGCGTGCTCCAATGCTTCTTCGTCTGCAAAGAGGTAAGGAAGTTTTTCATCGTATTTACTTTCGAATGAAATGTCTTTGCTTAAAGTGATCAATGAAAAGTTTTCGCAAACTTGCGCCAACACTTTTGTGCTTTCAATTTCTTTGATGCGCACTTCTTTTTTCTGCATATCAACTTTATTTGCATCAAGACGTGTGTTGATTGCTTTTATCACGCGTGCCGCAGTGTTGTTGATAAGAGTGACACACTTTTTTTGCTCACGTGTGAAGTCGCCTTTTTCGCGTTCTTTCAGCATTTCAGCGGCAGCCTTGATGATGGTGAGTGGCGAACGTAAATCTTTTGCGCTTGCAGCAAGAAGCTCATCTTTGATGAGGCCTAAATGTTTCAGCTCTTCGTTTTTGTGTGCAAGTTCCCAGGTTTGTACTTTCAGCATTTCGTAAAACTTGTTTCGTTCTGTAATGTCTTGCGCAACACAAATAATATGCGAATGTACATGTTCTTCGCTTTCAATGACAGACGTAGAAAACAGAATGGGAAGCTTTTTCCCGTTTTTCTTCAGCAAAAATTTTTCGCTTACTTTTTCGTCTTCACCTGCCAAAGTTTTTCGAAGGCGAAGCCCGTTTTCAAGTAAGGTTTCTATTGGTTTTCCCAGCAGTTCGTCTTCTTGATAGCCTAGAACTTTGAGGGTGGTTGCATTTACAATTTCAATGTTTCCGTTTTGATCCAACACAATTAAAATGTCAGCCATCGCATGCAAAATGCTGTTGATGTAGCGCTTTGCAAAGACTTCATCTTTCAGCACTTTGCTCAAACTGCTAACACTTTGTGCAAGTTCTGAAATTTCGATTCCCACTTCTTCAGAAAATGAAATATCGTGAAGCGCTTCAGGTTTTTCTTGGTGAAGGTGAAGCAGCGCATTTATTTTTTTAATCGGATCAACCCAGATTTTTTTGAGGTACCGCCACGTTGAGCGAAGGGTAACAAAAAGGGAGAGCGAAAAGAGAATGATAAACAGATCGCGAAAATAAATGCTCTCTCGAAGAGGTTGTGGAAGGTTTGGGTTGGAGAGACTGTCTCCAAAAAGTTGCTGAGGACAGAGGAAATACACCACAGCCCCAATGCCAGCCAGCACAAGAATGTTTTGCAGATCTTTCAGTTTAAAGCGATTTTTCATACCCCATCCCCCAAATAAACGTTCCACCACCTCTTTTGTGGTGCAATGCACCTGCCAAAACACCCATGTATAACAGTTTGAAATATAGAGTGTTTTATACCGATGGGTTAAAAAATATACGTTTTTTGTGTTTGTTTTGAGAGGATGGTCAAAAAAACACGCTTTCTAGGGCGGATAACGCCATTTGCCGTAGCTACGAGCCCACAGCGAAATATTTGGCTTGAGGATGGTGGAAGACGATGGCGGAGACGCTGGCTTCGGGGTCCATCATGAAGCCTTCGGTGAGTTGAACACCAATGGTTTCGGGGTGCAAAAGATCGAAGAGAATTTTTTGATCTTCCAGTTGTGGGCAGGCTGGATAGCCAAAGGAAAAGCGGCAACCGCGATACTTTGCCTGGAAACGTTCCATCATGGTGATGTTTGCTTTGTCGGCAAAGCCCCAGATGCCGCGAATTTTAGCGTGAAGCAATTCGGCGTAGGCTTCTGCTGTTTCAAGTGCGATGGCTTGAAGTGCATGTGACTTAAAGTATTTGCCTTCGTTTTTCCATTGCTCGGCAAGTTCACGAACGCCTGTTCCGGCAGTGACGACAAAAAGGCAAACAGCGTCTTGTGCGTTTTCGGTTTTAAGTGGTGCTGTAAAGTCGGCTAAGCACCAGCCATTCTCTTTTTGCTGGCGAGGGAAAGTGAGGGAAGTTTTTTCTTCAAGCTTTCCATGCGGGTAAAGATTGAGGGTATTGCTTTCACTTGCTGCAGCAAAAAATTGATAGAGCGCTTTTGGTTGCAGAAGTTTTTGTTCGCGAATTTCATGTTTCACTTCTTCTACTTGTTCCCAAAGTGCGATTTGTTTTTTCCCTTCTTCCGTTTGAGAAAGTTCAGAAAAATCTTTGTTCCACAATTGCTTTACCACTTTTCCCTTCATGCCCAAGTGACGGCTGTAGAGCATGAGTGGATTTAAAAAACTCCAAATCTGTTCAAGAGGTGTGTTGAGAATGGTGTGGGCTTCAAAATCTTGAACTTCGGGAAACTGGCTTAGAATCTCAATCTCCGAAGACCTTGTGGTTGGAGTTTCCACTTTTTTTATTTCGGGTTTTATTATTTTTGCCGCATCACTTTGTTTTTCGTGTAAGCGCGTTTTGAGTTCTTCAAAAGATTTTGGATTGATAATTTTTCTGGCAAGGTCCAAACCATTCATTGCATCTTTGGCGTAGAGCACGGTTCCTTTTGGATAGGATGGTGCAATTCTGTTGTTGGTAAATTCTTCAGAAAGTGCGGCGCCACCAACCATGACAGGAAGATCAATGCCAGCGCGGCAGAGATCGTCTGCGGTAAGTTGCATTTGCTGAGCAGATTTTACCAATAATCCGGAAAGACCGATGATATCTGGCTTGTGTGAGCGAACAGCTTCAATGAGTTGATCGGATGGAATTTTGATTCCAAGGTTTACGACTTCAAAACCATTGTTGCTTAAAATGATGTCGACTAAATTTTTTCCAATGTCGTGCACATCACCTTTTACAGTAGCCAGCAAAACTTTTCCTTGAGAGCTCGTTTCACTTTTTTCCATGTGCGGCTTGAGATGATCTACAGCGGCTTTCATGGCTTCGGCACTTTGTAATACTTCGGCAACGATGAGTTCGTTGTTGTTGAAAAGGCGACCTACTTCATCCATGCCCTTCATAAGTGGACCGTTGATGATTTCAAGAGGCTTCATGGTTTGAAGCGCTTCGTCCAAATCTTTGTAAAGCCCATCTTTACTGCCTTCCAAAATATAAAGGGGAAGGCGTTCTAAAAGTGGAAGAGAATCTTTGTGAGAAGTTTCTTTCTGCGCTTTCTTTCCACGGAAAAAGGCGGCAAACGCTGCGATGGGGTCGTCACCTGTGTTTGCGAGGAGATGATCGCACACTTCAAGTTCTTCTTTGCTGATGCTTGCAAAGCGTGTGAGCATTTGCGTGTTGACGATGGCAAGGTCTAAACCAGCTTTGACGTTGTGATGAAGAAAAACAGCATTCAGCACTTCACGACCAGCAAGCGGCAAACCAAAGGAAACATTGGAAATGCCGAGGACGGTTTTGCAGTTTGGCAACGCTTCTTTAATGAGCCTTACGCCTTCGATGGTTTCTATGGCTGATCCTGCATATTGTTCATCTCCAGTTCCGCAAGGAAAAACGAGAGGATCAAAATAAATATCTTCTTCAGGAAAGTCATATTTTTTGGTGAGTAATTCATGCGAGCGTTTTGCAATTTCAAGTTTTCGCGCTCGGCTTACTCCCATGCCTTGTTCCGGGTCTTCATCAATGCAACCAACCACAAGAGCTGCACCATATTTTTTTGCAATGGGAACTACCTTTTCAAATCGTTCTTCACCATCTTCAAGGTTTACGGAATTGATAATTGCTTTTCCCTGGCAATAGGTGAGGGCTTTTTCAATTACTTTTTCATCGGTGGAATCGATCATGAGCGGAACTTTAACTTTTTGAATTACTTTTTCCAAAAAGTTGATCATGTCGCTCAGTTCGTCTCTGTCTGGATTTGCGAGGCACACGTCTATAATGTGTGCGCCAGATTTTACTTGGGCTTTTGCAATTTCGCTGGCTTCATCAAATTTTTCATCGATGATCATTTGTTTAAATTTTCGCGAGCCAATTACATTTGTACGTTCGCCCACCATCATAGGGCGTTTTTCGTCGCTCACTTCTAAAAATTCTACACCAGATAAATAGGATCCTTCGAGAGCTTGAGGTTTTCGAGGAGTTTTTCTATCGGCAAGGGCTCGAAAGGCTTTGATGTGTTTTGGAGTGGTGCCACAGCATCCGCCTAAAACGTTGATCCAGCCTTCATCACAGAAGTATTCCAAAATGGTGGACATGCTTTCTGGTGTTTCGAGATAGCGGCCATCCATGTCGGGAAGTCCTGCGTTGGGAATGCAGGCAACCGGGAAAGCGCTAAGGGCTGCAAGCGAGCGAATGTGATCGGTCATAAAGTCTGGGCCGGTGGCGCAGTTGATGCCGATGTATAAAAGGTCAAAATGTGAAAGGGAAATAGCGAGCGCTTCAATGTTTTGGCCAGCTAGCATAGCGCCCATATTTTCGATGGTCCCGGAAACCGCCATGGGAAGCGGAGTTTCCACTTCTGAGTTCAGTTTTTCAATGGCAAAGAGTGCAGCTTTAATGTTGCGCGTATCCTGACAAGTTTCGATGAGAAAATAATCGGCGCCGCCATCGTAAAGGCCTTTTGCTTGGATGTAGAAATGATCGATGAGTTCATCGAAAGTAACGCCGCCCGTAACAGAGATGGCTTTTGTCGTGGGGCCCATCGAGCCGCAAACAAAGCGCGGCCATGTTTCTGTGCTAAAAGCATCGGCTTCTTTTCTGGCCAGTTCTGCTGAGAGTTTGCTGATTTCATAAGCCTTGTCTTGAAGCTCATATTCAGCTAGCACAAGTGGCGTGGAGCCGAAGCTGTTGGTTTCGATAATATCGGCGCCAGCTTCTAAATAGCTGCGGTGCACGGTTTGAATGACTTCGGGCTTGGTGATGAGGAGGTTTTCGTTGCAGCCTTCTAAATCGGGCCCGCCAAAGTCTTCTGCGGTGAGATTCATCTTTTGCAATTCAGTGCCCATGGCACCATCAAGCACTAAAATTTTTTCCGAAATCGCCTTTTTTAAGGCTTGTACGCGTTCTTTTCTGTTCATGTGGTCTGGGCAAGTATACTGTTTTTTCCCCCATGGCAAGGCTTTTGGTCTTAGGTGCTTTGAGAAAGGAATGTTGAGAAACTACGCAACTCTTTTCATTATGAGCCGATAATGGGAATAAGGGGCTTTCATCTACTTTTTTGGAGAAATATGGCTATTTACACGGTAAAACCTGGAGATACTTTAACTAAGATTGCGCGTCGATATGATATTAAGAATTGGAGAAGCCTAGCTCAAGCAAATGGTATTGAAGGTGACAAAATTTGAGTTGGTCAAAAATTAACTATTTCTTCTGAAAATCTAAGAACTGCACACCACAAGCTCGCTGAGGTAGTTCAAGGAAAGGGAAGTGGGAAAGCAAGAAGAAGCACCACCACCCTTCACCCTGCAAAGAAGAGTGTTGGAAATTGTGCGCCAAAATCTCAAAAAGGAGAACTTGTTCTTGATATCCATAATGCAGATCCAAAAGAACCTCTGCAGGTTCACTTTACAACAGATCCAAATGCAATTTCCCAAGGAACAATATTCTCTTCTTTTTCGAAGACTGGAGAGAAAGAAGGCGTTTTATCACTTGATATTGTTTTTGATCAAAGTATCGATGAGGCACGCGATCGAGGTTTAGCTGAGCAATTAAAAACTGAATATGAGATTGCTGATGAAACGGTACGTAGCTTTGATGAGGCTGTTGAAAGAAGCCTTCAAGGGTTAGATCCTGAAATGCGAGAGAGAATTGCGCAGCTCTCTATGCCTATTCCAGCTATACATGACACCGATGAGAGCTTTGACTATAACCGCACACAAAGTGCGCGACCAACAATTCGTATTGTTGGAGAAAATGGTACAGATTTAGGCGTTCTTAAATTAACTGAAGAGGAATTAAATGATGACGGATCAGTGTATTATTTAAGAGCGTCTTTTAGCTTAAAGGCAAAAGTACATCTAGGAACCGAGTATAAGCTTGAAATTACTAACAGCGCAGGCGTCAAAAAAGTTATTACGATTAAAACTTAAGAAACTATCAATGTTTTTAGAGCTTCCTTTTTATTTTTTTAGGTGAATTTTGTAGAATTGATCTTTTATTCTTGAACTTCCCTTTATTTTCTTTACTCACTCTCCTCATGCTTTCTCTCTACATCCATATTCCGTATTGCCTGGTGAAGTGTGGCTACTGTGATTTTCATTCGTTGCCGACGCAAAAAAAGGAAATTCCGCATGAAACTTATGCAAAGGCTTTGTTGAGTCAACTTCAGCAAGCGTGCTTGCAGCATGGCTTTCAGGGCAGAGAACTTGTAAGTATTTTTTTTGGTGGGGGGACACCGTCACTTATGGGGGCAGATTTGTTTGAGGCCGTTCTGAAAGAAGCCAAAAAATTATTTCAGCTTTCATCCGATATTGAAATCACCACAGAAATGAACCCCGCAACAGCAGCATACGATTGGCTTAGCGAGGTACACGAAGTTGGTGTGAATCGTGTGTCCATTGGCATTCAATCATTCCAACCGCACTTGCTCAAATTTTTAGATAGAGATCATACAAAGGAAGATATTTTTACGGTGTTTGATGATGCAAGGCGAGCTGGTTTTGAGAATGTAAGCTGTGATTTGATTTATTCCATTCCATCGCAAACAACACGTGAAGTGGAAGAAGATGTGAAGACAGCGCTTTCGTTTTCGCCTTCACATATTTCAGCGTATCAGCTTATTTTTGAACCGGGTACTCCACTTACGCGAAAGTATGAGAGTGCCGAAGCCAAAAAACTTCCCCCAAAACTTGATGATGAACTTGCGCTAGAGCAATTTCGTTTAGTGGCAAAACTCATGAATGATGCCGGTTTGCCGCGATATGAAGTTTCTAATTTTGCACAAGTTGGTTTTGAATCCAAACACAATCAACACTATTGGAAATATGGAGAATACCTTGGATTAGGAAGTGGTGCTGTTTCATTTGTAAAAAATCATGATGCTGCAAAAAACTTTTTTGCACGCCGTGGAACCATCACACGAAATGTTCATCATTATTTACAAGGTGACTACGAATGGAAAGATGTTGATGAAATAAATCGTGATGCTGCGATGAGCGAATTTTGTTTTCTTGCTTTACGTACTCGGGAAGGTATTGATGCAACTGCGTTTGAAGCTTGCTTTGGAAAAAAACTCAATGAAGTTTTTGAAAAACAAATTAAAAAATTTATGCAAGAAGGATTGTTGATAGCCAACGAAAATCATTTCACCTTGAGCGATCGAGGTATTGAAGTTTCCAATTATATTTTTCAAGATTTTCTGCTTTAAGAGTTGTGTTTTTCTGTTTGTATCTTGAAGTTGAATGCGAATTATGGATCCCCTAAATTCACAAACGAAGTGCAACACTTTATGGATAAGGTGTTGCCATGGGAACCTA
>PCXC01000070.1 GCA_002796345.1 Deltaproteobacteria bacterium CG11_big_fil_rev_8_21_14_0_20_42_23
CAGCTCTCATGTTTTTGTTCCATTTTTTGAGGTTGATTTTTGTTGAGCCTCCGAAAAAACACACCGCTCAAGGTCCGCTATCTTGAAAAAATGAGTTTTTCAGGGGGAACTAACTACTATTGCAAAGCAACCTACAAACCTAACAGCTCTTTACGGAATAGGTGTTATTGCGCTGGAAGAAAGTGGTGATTTCAAAACGGCGAAGCTCTGCATCAAGCAACTAGAAAAATATCACAATACATCTTCACAAACTCATTTTCTCAAAGCAAAATTCTATACTGCCAAGCGCAACTGGAAAAAAGCCGAAGCCTCAGCCAAAGAAACTATCAAACGCTTTCCTTATGATGACGAAAAACTTCCGCTCCACAGCGCTTACGTCCTCCTTATGAATGCACTTGAAGCGCAGGGAAAGACAGAAGAAGCCAATCGTGTAAAGTCAGCCATGGAATGGACTCACCAGCATCCCGGCCTTGCACTGAACGAATACGCACAAGAGCTTTTGGTGAAAAAGTAAGAGACATGTAGCATGCGGTTCTAGTCCATTGCCTCTCGTTTTTTGCACCTCAACCCGCATCTTTACTTAATTTTAGACATTTTTTGTCATTGACAATATGTATCCTTTTGGATACAGTTCAAGTGTGATTGAAATTCGTAAGACTGAAACATTTGCACTGTGGTTGGATGGTTTGAAAGATATTCAAGCACGCGCGCGGGTTTTGACACGAATTGAGCGTATGGCAGCAGGCAATCCTGGAGATGTCAAAGCTGTCGCTCAAGGAATATCAGAAATGCGAATTCACTATGGCCCTGGATACCGGATTTATTTTACCAAACGGGGCAATGAAATTGTGATTTTGTTGGCAGGCGGTTCGAAACGGTCGCAAGCAAAAGATATTAAAACCGCTCTAAGTCTTGCGCTCAATTTGTAGGAGGCAATATGAAAAAGAAAAAAACAAAAACAACGCGTTATGATGTGGCAGAGCATCTTCGTACGCCCGAAGAAATGGCGGCCTATCTTGAAGCCTGTCTTGAAGAGAGCGATGTGGATGCAACACTCGTGGCCAAAGCCCTAGGTGACATTGCCAGCGCAAAGGGAATGACTCAGATTGCACACGATACAGGACTGTCACGAGAAAGTCTTTACAAGGCTCTCTCCGGCGAACGCAACCCGACGTTCGATACGATTTTGAAAGTTATACAGGCATTGGGCCTCAAGCTGCATGCTGAAACAGCGAGGTAACGAATACGCATAAGAGCTTTTGGAGAAAAAGTAGCCTCACTTCCACGAAGCCTGAAGCCCAGAAAGCTCGTCCTCAAGTGCCGCTACAACTAAAAGTGTTTTTTTCATAAAGCCATTCTTTCCGTGAAAAGTGCTTAAAAATCATACGAAAAGCGAGAAGTAAACTGATAAAAAATTATGACTTTTTGTCGGTTGGGTTGAAGCAAATTCTTCAAAAACTGCTTATTTTTAGTTTTTAATTGTTGAGTCTTTTATGTAGAGATTCCCTCAAGTTAATAAGCAACTTTTTAAAAATTTGAACGATATCCTAATTAAGCAATTATATTCAACTACCTTGGAGCGCTTGAAATGGAAAATACTTATTTGTCTGGAAGAATAGATGGTACACGAAAACTTCAAAAATATTTAGAGGCAAAAGCATTTTTTGAAAACATAGCTTCTGCTTTTTCAGGAATTTGTAATCCCAATCTTCTTTTATCCGTCCTTGATAAGGAAAAGGAATCTCTTTGTTCCCATGTCAATCATCATCAAAAAAATTGTCGTGAAAACAAAGATAGTTATAGTTGCGGTTGGGCTGAAACTAAAAAGAGCTTCAATAAAATCACTCTTGGAAAATCATTCTGCATAGAATCGACACCAAGTGCATCTGACACACTTAGAAGCAACAATGTAAGTGGTTCACCCATAGAAAAAACTGCACCTCCTCCAGAACGTTATGTTTACGAACATATAACTAATTATAAATTAGGATACCTCTTAGGATTCAAAGAGAGACTTCTCATTTTTGCTGCACAAAAACTTAGAAGCATTCCATTTCTCCAAAAGTTTCCATTCTCCCTCGCGAAAAAGCTACTTAACTCATACCTAAATGGTGAGCAAACGAGTCTAGACTTAAAAGAACAGTCTCACACGGATTCCTGTCTTTTTGATGTAGATTACTTCAGTTGTGGCTGGATAAAAGCAAAAACTTTTTACCAAAAACCAACCCCACTTCCCTCTTCTTTAAAGCGATTGCCCTATCAAGATCAGAAAAGAATAGTGGAAGATATTTTTTGGACTCAAAATGGATTTACTCTTCCCATTGAAAATAGAGCAGAAAATTTACTAAGACTGGCATGGATAAACAATAAAAGTTTTCTTAAATTCAAAGAGTATATATCTACAGAGATCGTACAAGCCAATAAGACAATCTATGGAGATCATTTCCCACCTTCAGCCCTTAGAGCAGAACTCCTTTTTCCTGAACTTAAGGAAAGGAAAGAGAATTTTCCTTCTACAGTTTATTTCGTTGATGAAAATGATCTCTTTCAAAACCCTAGAAATTATTCCTCACAAGAATATCCTCAGCTGCAATGGCCACAAAAAAGCGCTCAACCAGAAATGCGAATTGAATTTGGACAAATAAACTATCAGCAGTGGATAATTGATGAAAACACCAGAAGGCAGCGTGACCTATATCAGCAGCAAAGAGCTGATCAAATATGGCGAGATCAAAATGCACAAGCTCAACGTGATGAAATGGCGAGACAGCAGATCTGGGCAAATCAAAGACAACAAGAACAACGTGCCCAAATGCTACGTGATGAAACGCGACGACAAATGATGGCCGATCAAATACGGCGAGATCAAAATGCACAAGCTCAACGTGATGAAATGGCGAGGCAGCAAAGAGCTGCTCAACAAAGAGCTGATGAAAACAGAAGACAGCAAGCTGAAGCTCAGCGACGAGCTGATAATGCCCGGTTTCAACGTGAACTCCAACGACAAAGTGATGAAATGAGAAGATGGCAGGAGATGAATAACCGTTCTTACTATGGCAGATAATGCCTCACTTAAACTACACGAATACGCACAAGGGCTTTTGGTGAAAAAATAGGCGGCGCCCCACCACCACATTCTGCTCGACTTCATTTCTTCAACTTGCTAGCCACTGCCGCATGAATTTTCTGCATTCGAAACAACACTTTGAAGCGGCTCAACATTTTTTTCCGGGTGGAGTCAATTCGCCGGTTCGCGCGTTTGGCGCTGTGGGTGGTGTTCCGCCGTTTATTGTGAAGGCAAAGGGCGCGCACTTATGGGATGCCGATGGCAACCACTATATAGACTACGTTGGCTCGTGGGGCCCCGCCATTTTGGGGCACGCCGATAGCGATGTGCAAGCGGCCATCATCAACGCCTTGGAAAACGGCACCAGCTTTGGCGCTCCCACCTTGCAAGAAACTGAACTCGCGCAAATAATCTGCAAACTTCTTCCCTCCATCGAAATGCTTCGCTTTGTGAATTCCGGCACCGAAGCCTGCATGAGCGCTATTCGCTTAGCGCGCGGCTACACCAAGCGAAACAAAATCATCAAGTGCGAAGGCTGCTATCACGGCCACGCCGATAGCCTCTTGGTAAAAGCTGGTTCCGGCGCTGCAAGCCACGGCGAGCCTACATCTGCGGGCGTGCCTGCTACACTTGCTACCGACACCATTGTGCTTCCCTACAACAACTTAAACGCCTTCGCCGAAGTGATGATGCAGCACGGAAGCGAAGTTGCCGCTATCATTATTGAACCTGTGGCTGGTAACATGGGTTGTGTTCCGCCCGTTTTAGATTTTTTGGAAGGCCTACGAAAACTTTGCACGCAATATGGAACGCTGCTTATTTTTGATGAAGTGATGACCGGATTTCGCGTTGCCCTTGGTGGAGCTCAAAGTTTATACAACATCACGCCTGACATCACCTGCCTGGGAAAGGTGATTGGCGGCGGACTTCCCGTTGGTGCCTATGGCGGCAAACGCGAAATCATGCGGCACATTGCGCCACTTGGTCCGGTGTATCAAGCTGGAACGCTCTCGGGAAATCCTTTGGCAATGGCGGCTGGCATTGAAACGCTCAAAAAAATAAGTGCTCCCAAATTTTTTGAACAGCTGATCAGCAAAACACAAACGCTCACCGAAAACATCAGCGCTGTGCTCACTTCCGCAAACATCGCACATCAAATGCATCGCGTGGGTTCGATGTGGTCGGTGTTTTTTTCTGCGGATGAAGTGCGCAACTTCACTGATGCCGCGGCTTGCGACCAAGCGCGTTTCAAATCGTTTTTTCATTTTTTACTTGAGCACGGCATTTACATTGCGCCATCAGCTTTTGAATCTGCTTTTATGAGCATCGCTCACAGTGACGAAGATATTGAACAAACGATCAGCGTAATAAAAAAGTGGTGCGAAACGCATGCCTGAAAACAAAAATGACAAAGACTCTATTTATGTGGCCCTTGGCATTTACGGTGCCATCGGGTTTCAGCTGGCCATCAGTGTGGTGGGTGGACTTTTGCTTGGCAACTGGATCGATTCATGGTTAGAGACCGAGCCGTGGTTTTTGCTGCTGGGTTTACTCTTGGGTGCAGGTGCAGGATTTTACAATCTCATCCGGCTGCTGAAGTGGAATGAAAAGCGGAGAGATAAATAGGAATTAGTTTTATTCCTCCCCTTAAATTAAGGGGAGGTTAGGTGGGGTTATTGGTTTTATGCTCAAAGAAAATCAATAACTCCCCCAGCCCCTCTTAATTTAAGAGGGGGGGGAACACTACCGACAACAAAATCATTATGAACATCAAATCAATCGAACGAAATGCTTTCTTTTTGGCGGGCTTACTGGTGACGGTGAGTATTTTATCTTTTAGCAGAAGCTTTGCCCTTGCTGCATTGGGCGGCTCATTTTTAGCTTTAGTGGGTTTTCGGCTCTGGATTTACCTTACCGACATCTTTCTTGGCAATAAAACTCACTCGAAATTCTTTATATTTTTCATAGTTTTATCAAAGATTGTCCTTCTCGGTTTTGGCCTTTGGTGGGGAGTGCGCATTTTTTCGCGAGAACCTCTTGCTTTTTTGCTTGGCTTGTCCTGTATAGTCACCTCCATTTTTTTGGGGGCCATAAAAAGTGGTCTTTTTCCCCTTGGAAAAAAATAAGAAGGAGTAGTTGTGTACGATTTAATTGCTGTGTTGCCAAAATATTTTGGAGCTTCATCCGAATGGATTCACCACTATCATCACGTGCTTACAACGGCGTTTGTTTGCCTTTTGTTGCTCACCTTTTCTCTTATCGCGCACAAAAAATTAAAAAATACTGAAAAGTCTATCGTTCCCGAGAAAAAACTTTCGTTCGCAAATATCTTCGAATTTGCAGTTGAGCAATTGCTTGGCCTTATGCACGGCATCATGGGAAACAGAGCTGATCGCTATTTCCCGCTCATCGCTGCCCTCTTCTTATATCTTTTTGTCAGTAACTTGATGGGAGTTATTCCAGGGCTCACACCTCCAACTGAAAATGTGAACACCAACTTGGCCTGTTCACTCGTTGTCTTTTTATATTACAACTATGTGGGCATTAAAGAACAAGGCGCAAAACATTATTTTCAGCACTTGTTGGGGCCGGTTGCTTGGCTGGCACCTTTGATGTTGATTGTGGAAGTCATCAGCCACGTGGTAAGGCCCATTTCGCTTTGCGTGCGTTTGTTTGGAAATATTACCGGTGACCATTTGGTGCTTGGAATCTTTTCAGATTTAGTTCCACTTGTTGTTCCTGTTATTTTTATGGCGCTGGCCATTTTTGTTTCGTTTATCCAAGCCTTTGTTTTCAGCTTGTTGTCAGTTATTTATATCTCGCTTGCAAGCGAGGAAGAAGCGCATTAAGGGCAGTTTTTAGTTCTCAGTTTATAGTTTGTAGTTAGAATCAATTGTAAAACAAACTCTGAACTGTATTTAACTAGAAACTAAAAACTATTAACTATTAACTGTATTTAATCAGGAGGAGTAGGATGAAAAGAATCGCTATGATGGTTTTGGCAACAATGGCAACTTTCGGAAGCACTTTGGCACACGCTGCTGAAAAAGCTGCTGAAGAAGCAACAAACATGGGCGGAGATTCTTCAGCCCTCGCTATTTCTGCAGGTCTCGCAATTGCGATCGCAGCATTTGGTGGTGCACTTGGACAAGGAAAAGCAGCTGCTACAGCACTTGAAGGCATTGCAAGAAATCCTGAAGCTGCTTCAAAAATCCAAACTCCAATGATTATTGCGCTTGCTCTTATCGAGTCACTCGTTATTTACGCACTCGTTATTGCATTCATGTTGCAAAACAAAATTTAAGTTATTTTTTTCAAGGCAGACAGCAAATCAGCTCTCTACCTTGATTCGCGCCCGTAGCTCAGCGGATTAGAGCATCTGACTACGGATCAGAAGGCCGCAGGTTCGATCCCTGCCGGGCGCGCAATGATTTCAAGGAGTTACGTCACTTTGGCGTAGCTCCTTTTCATTTTGTGCAACTTTTCTGCAACCGAGATTTCAGGATACCTGCTTTTTGAAGTCTACTTCGATAACTTTATTTCGATCTCCGAAGACAACAACATCCGATTTGTCGATGATGTATTCCTTGCTGAAGTGAGAATAATTCATCGTTGTTTGGATGTCTTGATGACCAAGAATTTTTTGGAGATCAAAAACACTGCCTCCGTTCATCATGAAGTTTGCTGCGTAGGTGTGCCGTAAATCATGAAATCTGATATCACTCAGTCCCGCTTCAGCAATATCCTTTTTGTAAATGCGCTGATAGAAACCGCGGTTGTCCCATATGTTTCCGGCTGTATTTTTTACTACAATTCTTGAATCACCACGTTCTCGATATGCCTTTTGAAGAGCTTGCAAGAGAACATGATTCATCCCGATGTAGCGAATACGTCTGCTCTTGGTATGCTCCCGCATTTTACGAGTCTTTGTGCAATACACTCTCTTCACCGTAATATAAGGCTGCCTTCCAAAAAAAACACAGTCCCAATGCAATCCAACGATCTCGCCCCAGCGCATGCCCGTATTGAGAGCTATAACATAGAGCAAATGAATCCCTGGCCTTGTTTGAGCATATTTCTTTTCAGTGTATTCTAGAAAGGTCTCTGCTTCAGCCTGAGACCAATATCGCATTTCAACTTCTTCTTCGGGCAAAAAATGATGCCGCTTAATGGGGCAGACATGAAGATCACCTTTTTTCACACCGTAATTAAGCACACATCTGACAATACTTAAAAAACGATTCACAGTTATGGCTTTGCGTTTTTTTGCCTTGAAAAGTTTGCTGGTGAGAAGCTCAACCGTAACAAAACTGATGTCTTGAATGAGCACATCCCCAAGGAATGGATAAATCTGATCGAGTTTTGAAATGTTGTCTTCGTAGGTTTTCGCAACATTATGAACCTTACAGTGATTTTCAATCCATTCCTCCGCAAGTTCTCTGAAGGTAAGATCAACACGAGCACCGCTAGTAAGAAAAGCTTCTGTTTTCTCACCCCATTTCATAGCATCATGTTTTCGCTTGAACATCTTTGACTTCGTAACGCCATTGCTTTTTACATGTACTCGATAAACCGTCCCATTTTTTTGTTTGAGCGTTTGAATATGCATGGATCATTTCCTTTGGTTGATCCAATGCTCAATTTCCGAAGGTAAAAACCTAACTGCTCTTCCGACTTTTTTGAATGGTATTTGTCTTTTAAACGTCCAGTCACGAATAGTTTTTACAGGAATCTGCAAAGCTTCCGACAACTGCTCCGTTGTTAAAAGACCCTGATTGTCAAAGAGCTTTGCTGATGAGTGTTGGTTATTGCTGAATCGCTTACTCATGGCAACTCCTCAACTTTCTTTTCAATTCTACCTTCAAATAAACTTAACGATTCCTGAACAAGCGCACTATGTTGATCAATGTTGGGACGAGACATTTCCTTTTTATCTTGATAAGTTAGAGAGCCAAAACCATCTCTCGTCCCGTTGTCCCCACTATAGGTGGGACGAGCGGACGAGAGTGAATAGACATAGGGACTTCCACTTGTTCCCCTGCCTTCTTTAACTACTTTTCCATCTTCAATCATGTGCTTCAAAGTTTTACGAACAAACTGCGATCTTCCTTCTACTGCTTCAATAATTTCTTGCTGCTTAACCGGCATGTTTTGATCTTCTAAAAATTGAGTAATCGTTTCTGAAAATCTCTTTATTTCTGCTTCTTCTTTAGAACCAGAAATTTTAGAAAGTCTTGTTTCCGGATCAAATTCAATTACCGATTCAGGAAGATCCTCACCAACTCGTTGAATCGTTTTGATAGTTCTGTATTTATCACTTCTGTTCATGAGAATAATTGTATCAACACTTCCGGCAATGCCGGTTGATCCTAAAATGGAATCAATGCTTTTATCGTCACCTTTTTTGGAGTGATGAAGAAGCATAACATGGCTGTTGAATCCACGAGCTATAGCCAGAATGGGATCAAGCCCTGAGGTTGCTTGAGAGTAATCACTGACATCTTTCATACGAATCAGTCGTGACATAGTATCGATAATGATAAATGAGGGAGACTCTTCTTCTACCATCTTTTTCAATTGGTTTATTGCATCTTCAGGCGTGGGTGCTGCATGTACTTTTATATTCTCATTTCCATCTACACCCATGTCTCTGAAATGATTTTTCACATCAGTTCTTCTTTCTTCAAGGGCAAGATAAACAACAAGACCTGACTTTGATTTTCTGCCAAAAACATTGTCTCCCTTAGCAACTGCTAAAGCGATCTGTCGTGCTATTGTTGACTTTCCTGTCTTTGGCTTTGCGACTAAAAGTGAAACACCGCCAATTGATAATAATCCTTCTACAATCCAGTCTTGCAAGACCTCTGGCTCATTAAGAAGATTTTTTAATGTTGTTAAATTGAAACAGTTCTTCTTCTGCAGATTAGAAAGCGGCGATAATGTAAAGATAGGTGTGTTCACAATGAGTGATCGGAATTCTTCCAAAGTTCCACCTTGAGCTTTCCAATCACTGATATCTTTTCCTTTGTTTAACGTAACAATTTTTATTGATTCAACTTTTTCCCAAAGAGATTGAGCAACTTGTTCAGCATGTTTTTTTCCTGCTTGATCTTGGTCAGGAATAATGACTATTTTCTTACCTCTTAAATTTTGGGAATATTCATCTCTCCACTTTCCTGCTCCACTTGAGCATGTAGTGGCGGGAATGTTCCATCTCCAGAGAGTCTCCGCATCCTTTTCACCTTCAACAACGTATATGATTGGCTCGTTGATAATTTGTGGAAGCTTATATAAGACGCGTCTAATGCCGTTTAGCCCAGATTTCCAAGCACTTCCATCCCAGTGAAACTGCCTGAAGGTTTTAGGTTCATATCGTCTCACTTGAAATAATGGATCACCTTTCTCATCTTCGTATGTATAGCGCTCAACTTCGTTCATTTTTTCACACCATTTATTTTCATTTTCGGGAGCTTCCACTCCAAGTTTTTCTGCAAATTGATAAACATTTCCTTTTTCACCACATCCGTGACAAAACCAAGTGCCATCATTGCAATTACATGAAAAACTGGGATTCCTATCCTCGTGCAAAGGACAGCAGCCAATGGCTTGGCTGCCAGTAGTAATCTTGAATTTTTTAACGTTCTGTTTGAAGAAAGATTCGTATTGCATGTAAAATTCCCTCAATCAAAATCAATACTGATTTCGCGGAACGATGCTTTTCATCAGTCGATGCTGTGCTGCAAACCTCTGCTGAAAAATCTTCATAAATAAAAATGTGAAAGAGTTGTGTTTTCTTCATCGGTTTTTCACCTTAGTCTCTGTAAACAGGTCAGATTCGTTCACCTCCAACACCTCTGCAAGACGTGAACGAAAATTTTTAGGCACCTCATGCCAACCACGAACCCAACGACTGAGAGTTGTGTGGTGGATTCCAATTTCAATTGAGACAGCAATGCTGGAAAACCCTTTGCGAGCTAAAGCGATTTGGTATGAACGTTCATTTAATTTCATTTTTTACCCCTATGTTATGAGCTGAACGTAAACCAACAATGGTGATGGTGCAAAAGCGTTAAAGTTTTTAGTTTTTTCTGTGATTTCTGGAATTATAAGACTTCTGTAAGAGCCGTTATTCTTTCCAGAGCTTTTTTTTGACTTTGCTTGAGGCGAGATGATTCTTCTGTGTATTCATACCTTTTTTTAAAGGTTTTGATATTTTTACGAAGCACTTCTGGATTAGTAGTTAGAGCTTTAAGAAATGGATATTTCTTCGAAAAAAGATCGAGCATTGCTATAACTTTTTTCCAGTTGGTTTTTCCTTTTTGAGTTCCAATTTTATGTTTATAAATACAAGATAATTCCCACGCTATATGCATTTCAGAATCTTGGTGAGGACGGCCTGTTTTTTTATGTGAGTCTCCTCTAGGAAAAGGGTCAAACTTGGCTTTGCTAGCTAAGGACTCAATGGCATAGATTTCATCTGTAGTGAAAAGGTAATTTTCATTCCTAATTTTTTTAAGGAGTTTGTCGAGGTGGTGTTGCTCGAGTATCCGTTTATACTTCCTTGCTTGAGCAAACTGTTCTAGTTGAGAGCAAAGTGCACTTATTTCATCAAGATCAACAAGCCATTCATGATAGTGAGCTTCTTTGATTTCTTTTCTGTTTTCATATGGCTCAAACAATATAGGCCCACGATCTGCTGGGAGTTCGTATTCAATTAATTGTTCTGGTTGCACTTGATAGGCATCACAAAATTTTTCCACCAATGACAAGGTCGCATTATAGCCCGATGGATCAAGCGATTTACGGAGACGGTAAAGGGTCATTCTATCAATACCAGTTTCTATACTGACCTGAGCAATCGTTTTTCCTGATTTCTGAAGTGCCTCAATAAAGAAATTGAACTTGTATCGTAGCATTATTCTTCTCCGTCTTGACAAGCATCATCAATGTTGATTAGTAACATATATGTTACATGTCAAAAACTTTTTTGGAGACGTCACTATGAAAACAGCAATCTACGCAAGAGTTTCAACAAACAACGGACAACAGTCTCCTGAGATGCAGCTTCAGGCTTTGCGCGAGTATTGTGCCGCAAGGAAATTCGATGTTTTTGAGGAGTACGTTGATGAAGGCATTTCCGGCACAAAGAACTCTCGCCCTGCTCTCAATCGGTTGATGGATGATGCAAAGAAGCGTAAATTCGATGCTGTGCTTGTCTGGAAGTTTGATCGTTTCGCACGCTCAACAAAACACCTGATCACAGCCTTAGAAGAGTTCAAAAACCTAGGCATCGACTTCATTTCCTACTCTGAAAATCTCGACACAAGCTCACCTATGGGAAAGGCAATGTTTACAATTGTTGGAGCCATTGCGGAACTTGAGCGTTCATTGATTGTGGAGCGGGTGAAAAGCGGGCTTCAAGCAGCTAAGAAGAGGGGAAAGAAATTGGGAAGGCCAGGCAAAAATATTAATAAGGGAGAATTTAAAAGACTAATTTCTGAAGGAGAATCGGTGCATGCGGCAGCCAAACAATTAGGCATCTCTAATGGTACCGCTTACAGGCTAGCTTATGAAATCAACTGACTATGTATGCTTCAATAGCGAAGGGCACACTTGATGGTTCGGGTCCCACCATAAGAGTTTTAGAATGCCCTTATCCCAAATTCCCCAAACTCGATTTTCCCCTGTCAAACGCAAAGATACTAATTCGTCAATGTCATCTTGATTTAAATCCTTCAGACGTTTCTGAGCCTCAGCGCTAAGTTGATTTCTTGGAATGCTGTGATTTCTTCTTTTATCTCGTACAAGAATTTCATTCCACGTCATACTTTCAAAGTCTCTCAGTTTTTTTCGAATATCATGCAACACATTTTCATCAACACAATGCCACCCATAAGGATCCTGAACTTCGAGCATTGAAATACGCCATGCCGGATTGCTTCTCATATATGATTCCGGGTCCACTTGATGTGAAGGCACTTTAGTTGGGTGTGGTTGGTTCTCCTCCAACCATTTAGGTATTTTTCGACGTCCTTTAACCATTAGAAATCTCAAGTAATAGAAGAATAGTATTCGCTCATTTCAGCGTGGGTTATTACCTTACTACCTCTTGATTCAGGAAGTAATCCTTCGCGAGCATCTCTCCATGGCGACTCGCTATGCGTTAAATCACTTAACCATTGCGAGGTCTTATCTCCATAATATTTCAAAACGGAATCTATTGTCTTTTTTTGTACCACTCCTATTTTTTTGGGGTCACCATGTACCTTATCCACAAGAAACATGCCTCGATGATACTCGTATAATTCGCGCACCACAGGGCCATTTGCCCAAGCTTCAATTTGCTCTTTAAAAAGAGGTGCATCATCCCAAACCAGGGACCATGCTTGACAGTAATAAACTAACTTCTGAAGCTTCATAGCAGTCATTTGTCCTTTTTTTTGAAGGATATAAGCTGCCACGTCGCATACATTAACCATACTCACCCCCTTGTTCAGCCACATCGAATCGGTGATACCAATAGCTCAACAAATTATCTATACCTTTATCTATACTCTACATACCTTATCGGCATTAGCCAACATTCGTTGCTATTTTTATCAAAACTAATGTTTTGGTAAGTTCAATATCCAGAAAATTGCTACTTGAAATCATTACGTTTTTCAACGTTCATTTTGGAGGGTTTTGGTAAAGTGATAAGATGAGACGTGCTGCTGAATTTGTAGAAAAGTCACGACGTCGTGACGATTTAAACTTCTCATATTATGCTGAAGTGTCCCCATTGCCCCAGAATTACAGGAAGTCTTTTTGCAAAAGGCAGAAGATGAAAAGTTGAGTGTGTGAAAAAGCACTATAGATTTGGTCCCTGATTGTACTTAATCTCATAAATCTGTTTCTGTTCTTTCGACCAATCTCCAGCTTCGCCCCACTGGACAAGATTATCGCTTAGAAAATAAAACCAATAATCTTTTAGAGGGTTTTTGTACATACTAGCTGCCATTCCAATAGTGATGTAGGTAAGGACTCCTTTTCCAATCTTCTCTCCTGTCGAATCGGTAGATGGCATGCGGATTTTGTATTCCCAAACTTCAATAACTTGCCCATACTTGTTTTTCACTGCTCCACGAACAGCTGCAGGTTCCCCTAAATCAGAGACAACTTGCTCTTTATTCATGCCAAGCGAAACTTTTCTTAATTTTTTTGATTTCGTTGTCTTTGCACAACCAATCGAAACGACCATGAATACTGCTATTAAAAAACTAAGTACTCTTATTTTCATCAGCTTCTCCAATGTATTGTAGTTCCCCCTGAAAAACCCATTTTTTCAAGATAGCGGACCTTGAGCGGTGTGTTTTTTCGGAGGCTCAAC
>PCXC01000071.1 GCA_002796345.1 Deltaproteobacteria bacterium CG11_big_fil_rev_8_21_14_0_20_42_23
TGTTCCATTTTTTGAGGTTGATTTTTGTTGAGCCTCCGAAAAAACACACCGCTCAAGGTCCGCTATCTTGAAAAAATGGGTTTTTCAGGGGGAACAAGCTACAAAAATTGCAAAACCAACTTTCCCCTTGCAAAGTGAACGCCCTGCAGAGCAGTCAATGATGATCGGATATTTAACCTCATCTCGCCAAGCACAGATGTAAAATCGATTTAGGAGAATTTATGGCTCAAGAAGAACAAAAATTAGACAACAAGGACCTGACTGTTTCTCAAATTGATAGGCAAAATATTTTAAATAATCCCTTTGCGCTACAAGAAGTGGAAAAAGCCACGAGAATTCAGGGGATCCCTTTTGAAGGAAAAAGTATTGTTTTAAAGGAGCAAGTTGCCAGATTCTTTGAGGTTTCTCTTAGGACAGTGGAAAGCTATCTAGAAAAATATGATCAAGAGTTGGGGCAAAATGGTTACGAGGTTTTGAAGGGTAAGAGACTGAAAACACTTAAGAAATCAATATCGACTCTTGATGATCCCGAAGCAAACTTCGGTACCATCGCTAAGTCCTCGATATTAGGTATCTTTGATTTTAGAGCCTTTTTGAATTTGGCCATGCTTTTGGTAGAAAGTGAGCGTGCAAGACTCTTGCGGAAGACCATTTTGGATATTGTTATTGATACCATAAACCAGCGAACTGGCGGATCTACAAAATACATCAATCAACGTGATGAAGATTACATAATCTCTTATTTTCAAGAAGAAAATTATCGCAAGGAATTTACCAATGCTCTGCGTGATTATGTGGATATGGGGCAATTTAAATATCCCATGTATACTGACAAAGTTTATGTAAGTATTTTTAAAGAAAACGCTCAAGAGTATCGCAAGATTTTGAAGCTACACGACAAAGAGAATGTGCGAGAAACTTTTTACTCTGAAATTCTAGATTTAGTTTCTTCCTACGAATACGGGTTTGCAAAACTATTAGAAGCTTCTTTTCAGAAGCGCGGACGCAAACTATCTTTTCAAGAAGTGGATCACATTTTTTCTGAATTTGAAAAGCAAGCTCTTTGGAAACCATTAATCGAGAAAGCTCGTATCAAGATGGCCAGTCGTGATTTGGCTTTTCGTGATGCCTTACATAAGCAACTTTCTGAATATGTAACCCCAATCAATCGTGATGAATTTGAACGTTTCTTAGGAGAAAAAGGCAAAGAACTCGCAGAGCGATTGGAAGAAGCAAAGGATGTGATGAAACGATTGAAAGAGCGGGATTAAGATGGCGATCTTGTATCTGACACTTGAGCAGGCTATTGAAACTCATCGCAAGACAATTGAAGTGAGCGGTGGTGGAACGCTCCAGCATCTCGATATGGGTAAGCTTGAAAGTATTTTGAAACACATACAAAACGATGATTATTACCCATCATTTGAAGATAAGCTGACGCATTTATTTTTCAGCGCCAATAAATTTCACTGCTTTGCAGATGGAAATAAGCGGATATCCATTGCGCTCTGTGCACAGATGTTGCTTTTGAATGGTTATCTCTATTGTGTGAGTCAATTTTTGAGAGACATGGAAAATATTAGCTATCACGTTGCGGCAGGCTCTATAGACAAAACACTTTTGCATGAGATTATTACCGCATTTATTGCTGAAGAAATGGATAACGAATCGCTAAAGCTTAAAATTTTAAATGCTCTTTTAGGACCGACGACACGGAAAAAGAAAACCACTTCATGAAACCTAAACACATCACCGCCACCCACCTCTACAACTTCAAAAAATGCGCCTATCGGCCGTTTCTTGATTTCAATGGCGATCCTGCTCTCAAAGTTGAAATTCATCCACTGGTAAAATTGCTGTGGGATTCTGGTGTGCAGTACGAAGCAAAAGTGATTGAATCGTATCAACGCGATCATGCCGATAAAACTTTTCGAGCCATCAGTCCCGAGTGCGCCGCTTCGCAAACCTTAGCCGATGAAACGTTGCGGGTGATGCAAGAAGGCATAGACATCATCTACCAAGGCGTTTTACTTGATGGCAACAAACTCGGCCGGCCAGATCTGTTGCTGAAAACACCCGGCGCTTCCGCACTTGGAAACTATCATTATTATCCGATGGACATTAAGCTCACGCGCGTTGATGGCACTTGGGATGACGGCAACGAAAAAGTTCCCATGGAGCAACTCTGGCAAGTGTATTTTTACGGCGAACTTTTGGCGGCGGTGCAAAAGAAGCGACCAGAGAAAGCGTACATTTTTAAAACCAAAGCCCGCATTCTTTCGGTTCCTCTTTATAAAGCACCTTTCAATTACCAAGAAGCTCTCAGCCAAATTGAATTTTATGTTCAGGGAAATGCAAACGGCGCTGAGCCAGCTATTAACAGTAATTGCGGGATGTGCGAGTGGAAGTCTTCTTGTGCCACGTGGGCTGATGCGCATCGTGATATTTCGCTGGTGTATTATGTGGGCCAAGCCATGAAAACTGGTTTGAAAAAGTTGGGCATCAATACCATTGAAGATTTGGCTGCAGAAAATCCTGATGAACTGATGCAAAAAGTCCAAGAATTAAAAGCTCAAGGTTTTTTTTGGAAAGCGATGCCAACAGATTTACCAATCAAGGCGATTGATCGTGCGCGCATTTACCTCAGCGGAAAGCCCGTGCTTCACCAAGCCATCACATTTCCCGATGCCGAAGTAGAAATTCATTACGATATCGAAGACGACCCCACGCAGGATTTCGTTTATCTGCACGGCGTGCTGCTCGCAAAAAAAGGAAGTGAACCAGAATACATTTCCTTCTTTGCAGAAAACCGTGATGACGAAAAATTAATTACCCAGCGGCTCTTTGATTTTTTTTCGCAGTATCCAAGCGCGCCAATTTATCACTATAGCGATTATGAAAAAACCACACTCAAGCGGCTCATCAACAAGCACCGCCTAGATGCCAATGTTTTCGAAAGATTATTCGGTAAAAACGCTACAGCCATTGACTTGTATAAAGTTGTTACTCAAAACACCGATTGGCCTCTCACCAGTTACAGTGTGAAAGCCATTTGCAAATTTCTTGGTTTTCAATGGGACGCAGAAGACGCCGGCGGGGCGGCATCCATCGTGTGGATGAATGATTACTTGGCGGGAGATTCAACGCTCAAAGAAAAAATCCTTCGCTACAACGAAGACGACTGCCGCTCCACCTATTTTCTCAAAAATGAATTAATCAAATTGTCCAAAATTTTCCTTGATAAGTGAACGTCTCCCACTGCAGGACAGAAAGAACTGCTATTACACGGAGGCGATATGAAGAGTGCTGTATTTGAAAAAGCCAGCTATACCGAATTTTTAAACAGCATCAAATCACGTATAACACAAGCTCGTATTCACGCTGCCAGCGCAGTGAATCGTGAGCTCATCAGTTTGTATTGGTCTATTGGTAAAGAGATAGTCCAAAAACAAGAGAAGCTTGGATGGGGAAAGTCGGTGGTAGAGAAGTTGTCAAAAGATCTGAGAAAAGAGTTTCCTGGAACCTCAGGATTTTCAGCTCGAAACCTTTGGGATATGCGGCGTTTTTATGAAGAATACTGTAATCATAAAAAACTGCGACAACTTGTCGCAGAAATTCCCTGGGGTCAAAACCTATTGATACTACAAAAGCTCAAAGATGATAAAGCGCGAGAATACTATTTAAAAGCAACGGCCAACTATGGCTGGAGCCGCAATGTTCTTTTAAACCAAATCAAGGCACACGCATATCAGCATGCTTTAAAGGAAGGGAAGACAAGTAATTTTAACATTGCTCTTCCAGAATATCTTGCCCAGCAAGCCGAAGAGGCGCTCAAAAGTTCCTACAATTTGGAGTTTTTAGGAATCAAAGAAGATGTGCATGAACGTCATTTAGAAAGCCAACTCATTGAAAAACTCAAAAATTTTATTTTGGAATTGGGGTATGGTTTTTGTTTTATTGGAAGCCAGTACAAACTTAAACTTGGCAAGAATGAATATTTCCTAGATCTCCTTTTCTATCATCGTTTTCTTAAATCATTAGTGGCTATAGAATTAAAAACTGGAAAGTTTAAGCCAGAGTATGCTGGCAAAATGGATTTTTACCTTAACCTTCTCAATGAACAAGAAAAAGCTGATGATGACAAACCATCTCTTGGTATTATTCTTTGTGCTGAAAGAGATCGGCTGGAAGTTGAATTTGCCTTGCGAACCAAAGTGAATCCTATTGGTGTGGCAGAGTACAAGCTCTATCATAAGCTTCCGGGAAGTTTAAAGGGAAAGCTGCCAAGTTCGAAACAGCTTATGCAGGGCTTGAAGTAGTTACTATAAAAAAACCAGTTCCCTCACCGAAAATAAACATGCGACAGGGTTGGAGGAAAATAAAGTTGCCAGTAAAAGAGGGGGAAGTATTGCAAAAAAGGCGAAGCGAGAGCTAGAAGCTAAAACAGGCAAGAAGGTCGTCACATCAGGAAATTACTTAGCACCCGCGAAAAAGGAGAAGTGAAAATGAAAAAACCGAAAAAAATTACAGGGCGCTTTCCGCTCGACTCAGACTCTTTTTGGATGGGACTGCTGGGGAAAATGCGGGTGGCCTTGGGAATCCCGCTGATTTACACTCTTCTTTTGCCTATGCTGGCATTTGATGTCTGCTTAGAAATGTACCACCGCATTTGCTTCCCTATTTTTGCTATTCCTTTGGTGAAGCGCAGAGAGTATTTTATTTTTGACCGCCATCGCTTGCCATACCTAAGCATCATTGAAAAACTCAATTGCCTCTATTGCAGCTACTTCAATAATTTAATGGCCTATGCGAGTGAAATTGGCGGCCGCACCGAGCGACACTGGTGCCCCATCAAGCAGGCTCTGAAAAGATTGGGCCAACATAAACACTATGACAAGTTTTTCGAATACGGAGATCGCGATTGCTTTGAACAAGAGAAAAAAATCAGGCGAATTTACACTGTTGAAGATGAAAAAAAAGAACCCCGCTGAGTTTGATTTCCTACCAAGCCGCATACTTCCGCGTGGAAGAGCTGATCCAGCCTGTCTCTGGCTCGAATTTGTAGGGATGTCCAAACGGGTCTAAGACCTGGCCGCCGTTTTCTACCGTCATTTGCCGAGCATAGTATTGCTGATTGTCGGTGCCTGGAAGGGTGTAGGTTTCGCTGAAGAGGTTTAAAAGCGAGGCGGGTGTTTTCTTTTCTACAATTTTGTAGGTATTTACAGCACTTCGTAAAATCATAAGCTCGTACCTGAGCTGTTCCTGTTTGTGGAGGTCCTGCTGGATAAAATAAATGCGGCCTGTAACTCCAACGATAACAAAGATGAGGAGAAACAGGAGACCACGTTCCCATTTTCGCTTTTTTGGAGCTACTTCCAGCATGTCTTTCTCCTTTTTTGAGCCGCGACAATAAAGGGCTTTTTCTGAAGAGTCAAGGTTTCAGCAAAAGGTGAAAAAGTGATGAGGCGAAAAGCGGGGAAACGCTTTTTCCCTTTACCTTTACGGGCGAGTAGTGTTAGGGAGTACTACGTTTTTTTCACGCAAAACGTTAAAAATCTCATTTTATTTCATAGACTTAAACTATATTTGGAGGCCAGAATATGAGGCTTAAATCACTTGAAATGGTAGGTTTCAAGTCCTTTGCAGATCGAACCATTATTCACTTCGAACCAGGCGTCACCGGTGTTGTCGGCCCAAATGGTTGTGGAAAGTGCGTGCATGGTGATACCAAAGTAACCCTTTCCACCGGAGAGCGCGTACCTATTAGAGCACTTGTTGATGAAGCTTTAAAAAACGCAAAAAGCATTCAAAAAATGGATGACGGTGAATATACCTTAGAAAACAGTGAGAAACTTCATGTGTTTTCACTTGATCCCAAAACCCTAAAGGTAACGACAAAACCAATTCTTTCATTTGTGCGAAGAACTTCTCCCGATACACTTCTCAAAATCAAAACTCGTGCTGGAAAAGAAATTGTAGCAACAGAATATCATCCTCTTTTTGTTCATCATCAAGGCGAAGCAAAAGCTGTTCGTGTTGATGAGTTAAAACCTGGCGTGCACATTGCCACTCCAAGATCACTCCCCGCACAGTCAACTCTGACACACTTTGCAGCCATAGCAGATTGTGGAAGCGAAGAAATGCAAGTAGTTGATGAAATGCAACTTGTGGCTTCAAAAAGAACACATCCTCTTCAGATTAAAACAGAACTCATTCCAGAGTGGGGAAGATTTTTAGGATACATTATTTCAGAAGGTCAAAACAGTTCATGGTCAGATCAGGTTCGTTTTGTAAATGCTGACGCAGCAGTTATTGAAGATTTTTCCGCTGTTTCAGAAACCCTTTTTGGAAAAAGGCCAACGGTTAAAAACTATAAAGAAGGTGCTTCCGATTGCCTTCTGTTTTCTTCCATTTTATGCGATTTGCTCGAGCGAAGTTTTGGAATAATAAGAGGCGCACATTCTTCTCAAAAGAAAATTCCAGACCTTCTTTTTACAGCTCCAGATGAAGTAGCTTGGGCATTTCTTTCTGCGCTCATCGAGGGCGATGGCTGTATTCGTATTGATCGTTCACATTCAGAAAAACCAAAAGCTTATCTAGAATATGCAAGCGCCAGCAAAACCTTGGCAGAAGATGTTGCTAGCCTCTTCCTCCGTTTTGGCATTAGATCACTTATTCGCGCAAAACAAAAAAAGGCGAGTAATGGAACTGGAGAGAAAAAGGAATATTTTTCAGTTTATGTGTATGGAAGAGAACATTTACTTTCTCTTTATGAACATCTCACGCTTGTCAGCAAAAAGGCTGCTCAATTGCGTGAAGCTTGTCTTGTTGCGAAATTTTCGACGTCTTCGCTTGACGTGCTTCCAAACACCACAGAACTTTTTGAAAACTTATGGAATCAAAATAATGTTTCTCTTGCAAAACAACATCCTTTGCGTGGCCGTATAGAATCGTATCGTTCGCATCGCTGCAACCCTTCTCGCAGCGGCATTTTAGAGGCGGTGCAGTATCTTAGAGACAATGCTTCACACTGGAGTGATGAAAGTGAGCTTGAAGCAAATAAACTTGAAGCCTTAGCTTGTTCAGATGTGTATTGGGATGAAATTACTTCGGTTGAAACCCTTCCAGGTGAAGAGTGGGTTTACGATTTATGTGTAGATGAAACGCACAACTTTGTTGCGAATAATATTGTTGTTCACAATAGTAACATCGTCGACGCCATCCGCTGGGTGATGGGTGAGCAGTCTGCAAAGCATCTTCGTGGCGGCGCTATGGAAGATGTTATTTTCAGTGGATCCGATAGCCGCAATCCCATGGGCATGTCTCAAGTGTTTCTTACTTTTGACAACTCCGATGGAAAAGCTCCTGCTGAATATGCCAGCTATACCGAAATTCAAGTGGGAAGAAGGCTCTACCGTTCTGGTGAGAGTGAATACTACATCAACAAAACACCGTGTCGTTTGCGCGATATCATCGACCTTTTCTTGGGAACGGGCATTGGAACAAAAGCTTATTCCATCGTAGAGCAGGGGATGATCGGCCAAGTGGTTTCTTCCAAGCCAGAGGAAAGACGCAGATTCATTGAAGAAGCGGCCGGTATCTCAAAATTTAAAGCACGAAAAGAAGCAGCGCTTCGAAAAATGGAAGCCACAAAAGGAAACTTAAGCCGTCTTTCTGATGTGGTGGGCGAACTTTCGCGTCAGTTAAATTCCTTAAATCGTCAGGCAAAAAAGGCTGAAAAATTTACACTTTTAAACGACGAACTCAAAACTCGAGAGCTCAACCTTGCCGCAACGCGATATCAACAAGAAAACACTCAACTTCAAGATCTCACACGCAATAACGAAAATTATAATCAGGAAGAAGTTTCATCTGCGTCAGCTCTTTCGGTGCAAGAAACTCAAATTGAAGAAAAACGACTTCAGCTTTCTGAGCTTGAAGCTGAAATTGATCAGGTGCAACAAGAGCTCTATCAACAGCGAAACATAGCCCAGCTTAACGAAGCGGGCATTAGCCACAAAACAAGAGAACGCGATCAAATTGCCAGAAGAAAAGTGGTGCTTCAACAAGAGCTGGAAGAAATGGCAGTTCGTCTCACCGAAATTTCTGAACGTCTGGAAACGCTTGGTACAGAACAGCAAGAAGCCGATAGCAAACTCACCGACCGCGAAACCGCAGTAGACGAATTTAAAAAAGAAGTCGAAGTGCTTAAGCAGAAAAGACAGGAAGTGCAGTCTACACTTGAGTCTCTGAGAAATAGCATTTTTGAGGCGTCTACAGAATTGAGGCAGTGCACGTCTTCCATCGAACACTGTGAAAAAAGAGCAAGTGACCTTCAAGAACGAATTGTGTCACATCAAGAAGAGTTGGATGGGCTAGATGCAAAACGCGAAGAGCTGGAGTTGGAAATAGAGCGCGATGCCGATGATGTGAAAAAAGCTCAAGATGAAAAACAAAAGCTTGAGGGTGCACAACAAGACTTAGCACTTTCTGCTGAACAAAAAGAACGAGAGCTTCTCAGCCAAGAAGAAAAAGTTATTGATCTTCGCTCTCGCCTTCAAGAAAAAAAATCACGACACGAATCATTAGTAGAGCTTCGCAAAAATTTTGAAGGCTACGAATCTGGTGTGCGTGCAGTGTTGCAAAAATCGCAAGACGCAAGTCTTGATGGTGTGCTGGGAACCGTTGCCGATATCATTGATACCGATCCTGAATACGAGCAAGCCGTTGGAGCGGTTTTGGGCGAAAAGCTGCAATATGTTGTGGTGAAATCTCAATCGCAAGGCGTGCAAGCACTTGATTACCTCAAGGCGGAATCTGTTGGGAGAAGTACTTTTGTGCCCGTTAGCTTAAAAGTGCAGGAAGCTTCCTCTTTTGTTTCTTCCAATGATGGTATTGTGGGGCCGCTTATTCAGCACGTGCGTTTTAGCGATGATCACAAACGCATTGGGCAATATTTATTTAGCGATGTGCTGCTTGCCGAAGACTTGCAAAAAGCGATTGGCCATTGGGAGAGCTCTGACAAACCTTATACCTATGTTACTCGTGATGGCGATGTGCTTGATGAGTCTGGCTTTATTAGTGGTGGTGCAAAAAACACTTCAACCGATATCATTTTAGCTCAGCAAAAAAAGATTGAGCGACTTGAAGCTGATTTGGCTACCTTAGATCGTGAATATACTGAAGCTAAAAATATTTACGATGCAAACAAGTCTGCACTTCAAGCAGTAAAACTAGAACTAGAAGAAAAGAAAAAACTTTTTCATGAAGCTGATCTAAAACTTGTAAAACTAGAACGCGATTTTGAAGAAGCTTCATCCGAACGTGAACGCTACGAAAACCAACGTGAACGGCTAACCCTTGATGTTGCTGTTCTTGGTGAGGAACGTTCAAAATACATTCAAGAAAAAACAGCGGCCGAAACATTGCGCCAAGAAAAAGAAAATCAAAAAGAAGAAAGTGAACTTGAGCTGCAACAAACCGAAGCTGGTTTAGGTGGCTTTTTGCAGGTGCTTCAAGAAAAAGAAGAAAAACTCATCAACCTCAAAGTAGCTTTGGGTCAAGCTCAAGAAAGAAAAAGTTCTCTTGATCGCGAAATTGAACAGCTTACTTCATTGCAGCAAGAAACCATTTCTGGAACTGAAAAAAGAAAGCAAGAACTTGAAGAAGGTGAAGAAACAAGCCAAACCTTGGCGTTAGAAATTGAACATCTTCGCGAAGAAATGGAATCTGCGCTCACGGCTATTGCCGAGCATGAGCAAACGCAAACAAGCCTTCAAGAAACATATCAAGAAAGCGCCTCTCAGGTAAAGCAGCTAGAGCTCAATTTGCGGGAGTTGCGTAAAAAACATGAAGATGCGCTAAAGGCTTCGCACGAGCTTGAAATTAGACTCACCGAACAAAAAGCTCGTATTCAGTATTTGGTAGATAGCATTCGAGAGCGTTATCGTTTGGAGCTTTCAGAAATTGTAAACGAATATGCTTCAAATGCTGAAGACTACAACGTTGAAGAAGAACATGCTGCGGTTGAAGACCTTAAAGAAAAGCTGGAAAAAATTGGTCCGGTCAACGTTGATGCGGTTGCGGAATACGATGAGGTAAATGAGCGTTACACCTTCTTGCTGCAACAAAGCGAAGATTTGGAAAATTCTTTGGAAGCCTTGTCAAAAGCCATCCAAAAAATTAATCGCACCAGCAAAAAACGATTTAAAGAAACCTTCGAAGCAGTGAACCAACAGTTTCAAGTTCTTTTCCCCAAATTATTCAGAGGGGGAAGAGCAAAGATTATGCTCACGGACGAAGAAAATGTGCTTGAATCTGGAGTGGATATTATTGCGCAGCCTCCCGGCAAAAAGTTGCAATCAGTGTCTTTGCTGTCGGGTGGAGAAAAAGCGCTCACAGCAACTGCGCTCATTTTTGCCATTTTCTTGATTAAGCCATCTCCTTTCTGTTTGCTCGATGAGGTTGATGCTCCACTTGATGATGCCAACATTGACCGCTTCAATGATATGATTCGAAGTATGATTCATCGTTCGCAGTTCATTCTCATTACGCACAACAAAAGAACGATGCAGATGGCGGACACTCTTTATGGAGTTACCATGGAGGAGCCCGGATCATCTAAATTGGTATCGGTAAAACTCAACCTTGAAGAGGGTGATTTGAAAGAAGCGCGAAAGGGAACGCAACAAGAAGAACGCGAAGTTTCTGAATCGGTCGCTTAACTACACATTCCTGTCATTGCAGGAATGACAAAACGCTGGATAGAGATATGCAAGAATTTAGTTGGTCGGTCTTATTGGGGGGGATTGCCTTCTTTTTCTATGGGCTCAAGTCGGCACGAAGCGGCTTGCAAGTGGTTGCCGGAAATCGAATGCGTCGCATTTTGCAAGGGGTGACAAACAATCGCCTGCTTGCCCTTTTTTTTGGTATCATCGTCACGATTATTTTTCAAAGTTCTGGTGCTACTTCAGTTTTGTTGATTTCCTTTGTTGAAACACAGCTCATCACCTTTATCAATGCCATTGCGGTTTTGCTGGGAGCGGACATTGGTACAACGCTCACTGTTTTTTTGCTCTCGCTGGGAAAAATCACCGAATATTCTTTGCTTGTAGTGGCGCTTGGTTTTTCTTGTCAGCTTTCTTCAAAACCGAAAGTGAAAAGCACCGGCGCTATTATACTTGGTTTTGGTTTAATTTTTTATGGCATGCATCTCATGTCTGAAGCGGCCGAACCTCTCAAACACAGTGAGTTGGCGCGAATTATTTTCACCTATCTTTCAACGCATCCTCTTGCCACCATTGTCATTGCCACTCTTTTTGCCGGCGCCATTCATTCTGCGGGAATGATTGGTATTGCCATAGCGCTTTCTTTTGCAGGTGTGATCTCACTTTCCACGGCGGTGCCCATTGTACTTGGAGCCAACATTGGGACTTGTGTTACGGCAATTTTATCTGCGGTGGGTTCAAATGAAGATGGAAAACGTGTTGCGCTTGCTCATACGGGTTCCAAGATTATTGGCGTGGCTCTTGTCTATCCTTTTATGAATGAGCTTTCCATTTTTGTGCAGCAGATTTCGTTTCGTATTACCGATTATTTTCCTTTGCTCACTCCTGGCGTTGCAGGTGAGATTGTGATTGTGCATGTTCTCTTTAATATTGCATTGGCCATTTGTTTTCTGCCGTTTACCGTTTTGCTGGGAAAACTGGTAACGCTGCTTATTCCAGATCGAAAAGATAAAGCAGAACCGTTTGGACCAAAGTACCTTGATAAGGCTTCTTTAGAAATGCCGTCTCTTGCGTTTGCGCAAGTGAAGCGGGAAATTTTGCGTATTGCGGCTTTGGTTGAAGATCAAATTAACAGATGTTTGCATATGTTTTATTACAAAAGAGACATTGAGTTTGAAATTACTCTTATCGAAACAGAAGATGACAAAATTGACATTCTCGAAAAAGAGGTGCGTTTTTATCTTGCCAAAATTGCAACCGAGCATCTCTCGGAAGAAGAGTCTGGGCGCCAACTTGCGCTGCTTGCTATTGGCCAAGACTTTGAAGAAATTGGAGATATTATTTCGCGAGAAATGGTGACGCTTGCCAGAAAAAAAGATGCGAAGGGCGTTCCTTTTTCCGAGCAGGGTTGGGTTGACTTAAGAAAAATGCAAGAACACGTTCGTGCAAATTTTGCCTTGGCCATTTCGTATCTTGCACAGCCATCACAAGAAATTAAAGCTCAAGTCTTGAGAAATGAACAACACATTGATGAAGTGGAACAGAGATTTCGCCAATCACATTTAAATCGCTTGCATCAAGGCTTGAAGGAAAGTTTTGAAACCAGCTCACTTCACTTGGATATTCTGTCCAACTTGCGAAGAATGAATCGTAAAATTACCGACATTGTGGTGAATGCAGAAAAATTAGTGGAGCGATAGGGCTTAGTGCTTGTGCCTCATTCTCTTGTTATCCTCTGGCAATTCTATGTTTTGTCCCAAATGAAGTATTCGTAGAGACGCATTGCAATGCGTCTCTACAATTATTTGCATCATTACAGGCAAAAACAAAAATTGTTAGAGGAGATCCTTCGTTACACTCAGGATGACGGCAAAGTGCGAATCCCTGACCTCCAAAACAAAAAAAACCGAAAGCCTTGTAAGACTTTCGGTTTTACATTTTCTCTAAAATTAAAACTTAAAATGCTTTTTGAAGAGTTTTTACTTTTTCAGTTTGTTTTGCCAAGCGTGCAAGCCAAGCGTCTTTTTTTCCAAGTTTCTGTTGGCATAATTTTGCGAGTGGAAGTTTTTTCGCTTTGTTCAATTCTTTTACTTGAGCATTAAGCAGGTCACGTTCTTTCTGTGCGCGCTTTTGCTGGTAGCCAATTGTTTCTGCTCGTTTTGCCAGGTACGCTTTGATGTGCTTTTTGTACGCAGCTTCGAAGGCTTTTTTGCCTTCATCTGAAGTTCTTTTGATGGCTTTTTCTTTGAGTTCGGGATGCTCAGCAAGAAATGCTTTCCATGTGTACTTCTGTTGCAATGACATAATATCTCCTTCATTTTTTCACCTAAGCCAAAGCCTAGGTATCAGCCGGGAGTTTGTCCTCCTGGATGATTTTTGGTTGAGCGCCGCTACTAAGGCAGATTTCCCGCGAGGTCAAGGGGAATTCAGGAGAAGGCTGCTTTTCTTGGCCAGTTTGGCCTTTATAAACCTTTTACAACGCCAAGTGTGGGAAAAGTTTTTCCAGAACGGGGAGGGTGACTTTCCCAGCCTTTGTTTGCAAGCCTTTGCCCAGGGCCTCGTTTTGCTCTAGGGCTTCAGAGATGCCTCTGTTGGCAAGCTCTAAAACATACGGAAAAGTTGCCTTGGTAAGCGCTTCCGTTGAGGTGCGCGGAGTGAGCGCTGGCATATTGGTAACGCAGTAGTGGATAATGCCCTCTTCCACAAAGGTGGGTTCTTCGTGCGAAGTGGGGCGCGAGGTTTCAACGCATCCGCCTTGGTCGATGGCAATGTCTACGATTACCGATCCCTCTTCCATGGCTTTCAAGTGAGAACGACATAACAAATGAGGAGCTTTATCACCGGTTACGAGCACGGCGCCGATAAGCAAATCAGCTTTTGCCGTCCACTCTGCGATGGCTTCGGCACTGGATTTGATAGCCAAAATTTTTCCTTTATACTTCTCTTCGATGTACTTGAGTTTTTCCTCTTTCACATCCAAGACAACTGTTTGTGCACCAATGCCGGCTGCAACTTCAGCTGCATTAAGGCCTGCATGTCCGCCGCCAAGTACAACCACGCATCCTTTCTTCGTGCCTGTAACACCACCAAGCAACAAACCTTTTCCACCGTGAACGCGATGAAGAAGTGTTGTGCCCACTTGAGCTCCCACGCGGCCAGCAACTTCACTCATGGGAATAAGCAACGGAAGAGAATTGTCTTTGCATTCCACGGTTTCGTAACCGATGGAAGTAACGCCGTATTTGCACAAGGCATCTGCAAGCGGGGGAACGCTGGCTAAATGTAAAAAGGTGAAAAGATTGAGGTTGTCGCGAAAGTATTGATACTCCTGCTCCAGCGGTTCTTTCACTTTTACGATAAGCTCGGCATTTTTCCACACTTCTGCTGCTGTCTCGCAAATGCTTGCACCAGCAGATTCGTAGCGGGCATTGGAAAATCCAGAAAGCTTTCCGGCATGTGTTTCGACAAAAACTTTATGACCTTTTTCAACCAAAAGGCGTGCTCCTTCTGGGGTGAGAGCCACGCGGGTTTCTTTCACTTTAATTTCTTTTGGAACGCCAATAATCATCCTTTTCTCCATTCGTCATTTTTCGCTGAGAGCTCTATGCAAATTGGCCTGGAAAGACAATAGCTTTGTGCAGCTTTGGCCAGAAGGTGAAAAAGTGATGTTTATATCTTAAATGGGACAACTTTTTCACCAAAAGTACGAAAAAAACAGGACAAGCAGAACAAAGTGTGTTTGAAGAACGCAATTTTTAGAGGAAAGGGATTATGTCTATTCGGGTTTCAGCTCATTTGGTACATCAGCTTGAGGTATTTTACCGAGAGCAAGATACCCCCAAATCCCTTCGCTTTCGCGAGATATCAAGAGATGATGGCAGCGATTTAGTTGTGCTTGAAACCACTTCCCAGGCAGCTGTTTATCTTTCTCGTTTATATCCAGCTCACCGAGTTGATGTTGGCTTCAGATATTTTTTAAGATCACTCCATCGTTTTGATCGAGAACGTTGGAGTGCGTTATCCCTCTTTGAGGCATCCCCATTATTACAAGATTTTGTAGCATCGCAGAGGGATTCAGATTTTTCGCCTGAGCAAGTTGCAAAAAATCTTATTGTCATGCGAACCAATCTTGCAAAAGATATTGCAGCGCATCTGCAAGGTCATGCCGGATTTGACGAATTCAAATATCCTTTAAGTTTGATGGCAAGAGCAGTTTGCGCAGATCCAAGTTTTTCAGGCATGAAATCTATGCTGATTTCTTTATGCGGAGCTTGGGATTTATATGATCGTTCTCGCATTTTAAGAAACAGGGGTCTATATGCGGATGAATACGTAAATAATACCCCAGGTTTTTTTGATTGGATTCTTTCCTTTCGAGAAGCTTTGGTCAAAGAACAAAATGACATCGATCCTTTTGAAAGTGCGGAAGGTGCTTATTCTCTCGGGTATGTAGTACAAGCGCTTTTTATGCATAATGCTATTGGTAAAAAGAAATATGATCTTCTCCACCGAAAAGCGTATCAACGCGACTTGTACGAGCGATCACCGAGTCTTCAAGGTATCTCAAATGCTTATCTTTCTTCTCCTCTTATGCTGATTTATGAACTTGACCGCATACGGGATGACGTGATTGAGGAAGTAAAAAGTGGAACTCGAGAACATGTTGTACATTATGCACTTTCAAGTCTTGTGTATTCCTTGATTACAGCTGGTCGTATTCCTCGAACGAACGAACAGAAGTATGTTCGTCTTGCAGGTGCGCTTGAAATGTATCGCAGATCAGAAACGCTCCAAAATATTCCAGAGGATATTCTCAATGATGATAAGGCGCTCATAAAATATCTTGTTCGTTTTCGAGATAAAATTTCGATTGAGTGCATGCTTCAACTTGGAAAAGCTACTATTGATAAGTGGTTCGTCAGAGATGTGGAATGGCTTTCGCTCGCAACACTGCTTCATGCCCTCTATGCAGGACGAAAAATTACATCTGAAAAGAGATGGCTTTCACTTGTGAATTGGTATGGCACCAAGTTGGATTATTATTTGCATCGGCGTAAAAATTTAGATCCTGACATAGCAAAAGTGAAACAAGTCTGGAGTGCTCCAGGAAAAAAATTAGGTGCCCAACATATTGTTGACAGAAAAAAATTTACTGCCACCGATGATCCTGAGAGACCATTATCGTTAGCGTATTTTCAAGCAGTTGTTTCGAATGCTGTCTGGTTGAACGCTCTCCCTGATGGCTACACGCGCACGTTATTAAGTGGCGCCGAAATGGCAGCAAGCGTGGGCATGTCGTTGGATTTGCGCAAGTTTCCCAATATCGAAGAGAGGCTGATGCGTGCTGCAGTTTATGCTGCCAATTACCCCCAAGGTGCTAGACGAGAAGCGGTACTTGCCCTGGCCCACTTGAGAGAAGAGTTGGCAGCTCAAGATGTTTCACCTCAGCTGCTTGATGGCATTGACTTGATGATCGAAGGAAATCACGACGCCATCCCTTCGCAAGTGCAGATCCCACAAGCGCTTCCCGCAAGGCAAGTTGCAGCTGCTGGTGGCGGAATACCATGCTCCATTTCGCAGATGCCGTTAAATCCGCTCCCAATGGTCTTTTCCTCGGCCTCAGTTTTTAAACTTCCTGTCGTTGGAGGGATGAGTTTCTTTCGTATCATCTAAGGCAGTCATTCCAAAAGTGGAAAAATCTAAATTATTTTAAGTCCTTATGCGTCAACTAGGCGCGTCTAGGCTTTTGCTCCTTTGGCGATTATTCACGCAACAATTTCTGGCTTCTGCCGATAAGGAAAAGTCTTCGAGCCCAGTCTTTTTGCGGCTTCGGAGCCGGTGAATATATGATGAAAAAATACAGTTTCATTTTTTGTGCTCTTCTTTTTCTCTTTTCTTGTACCCAAGGTCAGGAAAAGCGCGCTGGCAGTGGTGTGTCGCCTGATGAAGTTTCCACTCCAAATACTTCACTTAGCATTACAGATGAATCTGAACTTATCACCGGCCCACTTGCCATTTCACGCGTTGGCGATGTCTTGCTGCAAAATGATAAAATAAAAGTAGTCATTCAAAAGCCAGGAAAAGATACCGGTCTTGGAAGTTTTGGCGGAAGTATTATTGATGCGGTTCCGCTGGGAAGTAAAAGCGGTGATCACTTCGGCGAAATTTTTCCGTTGGTGAATGTGGAGTGGACGGTTAATTACTACAAGTACAAGGTTATAGAAGATGGCGACAGAAAAGTGCTTCGTGCTTTTGGTCGTATTGATGTCTATGACTACCTGGATATTGATTTTGTTGCCTCAGCGGCCGATGCCCTTGTGGGGCAAAAGCTTGGGTACGCTCATCGCTTCGATGACAGAAGTGATCCCTTCGATATTTACGATGACCTCAAAGGTTTAGATACTGAAGTGGTAACAGATTACATTCTTCCCGCTGGGAAAAAGTATGTGATCATGAAAACCACGTACAAAAATAATGGCAAGCAAGCGGTAAAACTTCCTTTGGGTGAATTTGTAAATGGCTCGGGTTCTCTTTCGGAGCTTATTCCTGGTTTGGGATATTCGCCCGACTTGACAGCGCAAATTGGTGGGCACACTCCAGCGCTTATTTATTCTGGCATGGATGGCATCGATGTTTCGTACGGATATTTTTATGATCCAGCTCCTTTCATTGATCCCAAAACAAAAGAAATGCGATCCACCGCATCGCTAAGCTATTCGGGCCTTACCGCCGTGTTGTTTGGTGAAGAATTTTTGAAAATTTTTCCTCTTGGTTCAAGTACGCCGCCAGACATTCATTTTTCTCTTTCTGCCGGCGAAGAAAAAACGCTCACACGTTATTTTGTGGTTGGTGATGGCTCGGCGGGTTCAGTGCTGGATGCTGGACTTGAAGCGCTTGGTGTAAAAACAAATCCCATTCAGGGAAAAGTAGTGGATGCAAATGGAAATGCGGTTGAGAATGCGACGGTTGCCATCAAAAATAAAGGTGGTGCAACGGTTGTTACTTATCGCAGTGATAGCAACGGAAGTTTTTCAGGTTTGCTTCCCACTGGTGAAGATGCGTTGAGCAAAAGTTTTGGAAAAGGGCAGTACACGGTTGAAGTGTATAAAGAAGGATTTCACTTAAATGGTTCAAGCAGTTCTGGCGAGTGCACACCTTCCGATCTTGATTTGAAGCTTTTTGCAAAAGTGGAATGTGTGCTTGGCGAAAGTTCAAGTATTGTTTTCAGCAATGCAATCACCGACGGCAGAAGCCCACTGGTTGCGCGTCTTACGATTGTGGGTGAAGATCCAAGCCCCAATGTGAGCAATGGAAAAGGCGTTTTCTACGACAATGATTTGTTAAGCAGGCCTTTTGGAATTGTGGACATCAAGTATATTACTGCAAAAGGAACAATAGCATTGAGTAATGAAAACAGTTTTCAGCTTGAACCTGGAACGTATCGTTTCATTTTTTCTCACGGCCCCGAATACGATATCCACGATGAACAGATAACGCTTGCAGCAGGCGAGACACATGAGTTTTCGGACATTGTTTTAAAACGTTTGATTGCAACGCCAAATTATATTTCCTCCGATTTCCATGTGCATGGTATTCACAGTCCAGACTCTGCTTTCACCGAAGAACGCCGAGTGCTTTCTGCTGCGGCTGAAGGCTTGGATATTTTGCAGTCTTCCGATCACGATTATCTTACCGATTATAACCGTGCTTATCGCGCGTTGATTGCTTCAGGTGAAGTGGCGGCAAACTCAATGCAGACTGCTGTTGGCGACGAGATCACTCCAAATCAATATGGACATCTTCACGCTTTTCCGTTGGAGCATCATGCGGAAGATGTTGCGGGTGGAGCGCTTGATTGGTCGTATTCCCCACGCGATGAAATTTCAACTTCGCCAGATTATGCCATGACGGTGGATGAAATTATTGAAGCGGTCAGAAAAGATCCTGGCGAAGAAGTGCTGCAAATAAATCACATTATGGATAGCCCCAGTGGCTTGTTGGTAGCGGCGGGGTGGGTAACAAGCCCGTTTTACCGAGAGAGTTTTTCAGTTGATCCTCTTACAACTTACGCAAACCCAGTAGAGCGACGTTTGCCTGCAGTGGGTGTAGCCAGTGCGTATCCGTTTCCCTTTTCTGGAAATGGACTTATTTCAAATAAGTTTAACGCCATTGAATTGGAAGTGGGAGGGAACATCAACAATTTGCAAAGTTTCTATAGGTCTGCGCTTCCAAGCTGGTTTAATTTACTCAATGTGGGAATGTTACTCACAGCAACAGCTGATTCAGACAGCCATAGCGAGAAGAACCCTTTGGGCTTGCCTCGCAATTATATTCTTTCTTCGGTTGATCCCAAAGATGATGGCAAGCAGTACGAAAATATTGATTTGGAAGAATACGCCTTCAACATCAACGAAGGCAGGGTGATTGTTTCTGCAGGGCCATACATTTCCATGAAGGTAATGAGCGAAGATGGAAATGAATATCACGTTGGTGATACCGCAAAGGGGAAACAAGTTGAGATTGAGATTGAAGTGCAATCTCCAAGCTGGGCCTGGTTTGATACGGTGGAAATTTATGCCAACACCGAACCAGTTCCCGTGGACGACGAAACAGGAACACCGTTTGAAGGAGTGGCCGCTGATCCTGCAGATTTTTATCAGCCGTATCGTGTGCCGCAATACAGTTATCGGCCCACGAAAAGTTTTCGCGTGATTGATCAGAGCCTCGAAAGTTGGAAAGAGGCAGATGGCGTGATTACCGCAAGTGTTCGCACTTCTTTAACCGTGACGGAAGATACTTGGTTTGTAGTGCTCGTTCGCGGAACCAAAGAAACAGAAGGCTACCGCTCTCTTTTCCCCGTTTTGCCTCAGGCCCTTCTGGATGACGAAAAAAGTGTAAATGATTTAGATCCGCTTGATCTTGAAGCCGTGTATCAACACGAAAATGTTGGAGCCTCAGCCTGGGCGCTTACCAACCCGGTTTACATCGATCTTGAGGGCGATGGCTTTGAAGCCAAGTACCAACACCTTCGTTCACCCTTTTAAGTAAATTGTATACTTTCTGTCTAATCACCTCATTTTAAAAGGAATTTTGAGCATCAACCTTTTTTCTTTCACTTTCAAAACAAATGATTGATATATAAAACAATCGGTCTATATAGCCACCGATTTCGTCAACATTTTCGTTTTTATGAAGGAGTAAGTTTTATTATGTTTCGGTTTTCTCCAGGTGTACGTCCTCCTGTTTCGCTTCATTACGTCAGTCCGGTGAGGTTTCCATCTTTTAGTAACTCAGGATTCTGGACGTGCTGCAGCGAGATCACTACGCTTAGTTCCTGCATCAAGACACAGACAGCACCTAAGCCTTCACTTCCTCCAGCTCCACAACAGCCACAAGCAGGATCGTTTTGGACAGGTTATGCAAAAGGTACGGCTGTGGCGGCGGCTGGTATTGGTGGAGTAGCTCTTGGAACATGGGAAACCACTTCAGATGCGCTTTCGCTTTTTGCGACACGACTTGGTGATCAAATGGGAGCATATCCGCTTGAATTTACAGGAACATATTTAGGAATGGCAGCCTTAGTCCTTTCGCTTGAAGTGTATCGAAGACATAAAGCAGAAACATCTCATGAAGCGTCGTTGTGGAAAAAAACACCAGACGTGGGAAAAAGCGTGATGTTCACGAGTGCCGCTTTTGCATTAGGAGAACTTGCATCTCATCTTCTTCAAGGTGAAGGTGTTCATTCTTCTCAGTTTGCGGATGTCTATGGCGATATTGTAGCAGTAGGTTTATTTATTGCGTTTGTTCAAGCGGTTGATTGTGCCTGCGAAAAAATAAAAGGCAAATATGAACAAGCTTCGCTCAGTTTTCTGCTTTCGAGTTCGTTACTGGCAATCACATGGCTTCCCCGATTCCTTTGTTTGTTTGATGATACAGCGCTTGTGGTTGCGCGACTTCAACGGGAAGGAGTTTATGCAACCCTCAGCGATTCACTCCGCCACTTTTTTTCTTCTTGAAGCGAAAGAGGCTTGAGCTTTTTGCGAAAGTCTTTACAGTTGGGCGATGACAAAAAGACATTTCTTTTGGGTTCTTAGTTTTTTTCTGCTCACTTTTTTTTCATTCTCTGCATCGGCCGCAAGTTATGATCCCAAGCTGCATTGGAAGACAGCAAGCACAGAACATTTTCATCTCAATTATCCAGAAACGGTAGAACAAAGTACGGTTCATCTTTCGGCGAAATATTTTGAAGAAGCCTACAGCTTGCACACCAAAACCTTCAACTGGAAACCTCGCGGAAAAGTAGAAGTGGTTCTCATCGATAACACCGATGAGGCCAATGGACTCACTTCCATCCTGCCGTACAACTGGATTATTTTGTATGTGGTTGCGCCGCGTGCAGAATCTACGCTTTCCAATTATAACAACTGGCTTCGCTTGCTCATTTTTCATGAGTTTGCACACACGGTTCACTTAGACGCGGTGGCGGGAATGTGGCGTCCCGTGCGCTTTATCTTGGGGCAGACAGCAGCGCCAAATGGGATGCAGCCAGTGTGGATTAAAGAAGGCTTGGCTACTTATCTTGAAAGCACGCGCACTGGAAAGGGCAGGGCAAATGCAAGCCTCACCGAAATGATGGTGCGCACGGCTGTGCTTGAACAACGTTTTCCAAAAATAAGTGAAGCCGATGGCTTTCAATGGGAATGGCCCAGCTATAATTTGGCGTACTTGTTTGGTGTAGAGTTTGTGGAGTATTTGGCAAATACTTATGGCGAAGAAAAGATTGTAGCCTTTACCGAGCGCACGCGAAGATCGCCTGTTTTTTTCATGATCAACCGGCATGCGAAAAAAGTTTTTGGCAAAACGTTTTATCAGCTTTGGAAAGATTGGGAGAAAAGTTTAGAAATAAAGTATGCTGAGTTTCTCAATCCAAATACTTCATTTACGTCAAGCTTTTCACTTCATACAAAAGAAAAAGACGAACAACAAGAAGCTCCAAGCATTTCTCCAGATGGACAGCTAATAGCTTATGCATCTACTTCTCCGCATCATGGCAATGAAATTAAAATTCTGAATCTCAAGACGAAAAAAATCACAAAGTTTGCTGTGCAACACGAAGCAACTCAAATGGCTTGGACTCCCGACAGTTCAAAAATTATTTACTCCGCACTTCAACGACATAAACGTTACAATCGTTTTTTTGATTTGTGGGAATATGATGTGAAAAGCAAAAAACACAAACGGCTTACAAGTGGTATGAGAGCAAGAGATCCTGTTGTGAGCCCTGATGGAAAAGAAATTTTATTTGTGCGAGGTGATGAACGAGGTGACAATCTTTATGTTTATACTCTTGAAACCCGTAAAGCAAAACTCTTTACAAAAGAAACATTGAATCATGTTCAGCTGTCGCGGCCAAGTTGGTCAAAGAAAAATAATCTCATTGCTGTTTCGGTCCATCGCTTGGAAGAAGGATGGAAAATGTATCTTCTCAACCCCAAAACAAAATCTTTCGCCCGCATAAGCAAGTCTGTTGCGGATGAGCGAGATGCTTCTTGGCAAGAAAATGGAGAAAAGCTTTTTTATATTTCCGATGCAAAAGGCATTTTCAATCTTTTTGTCTACGATGCTAAGCATCAAAGCATTGCTCAAGCATCGCATCTTAAAACAGGAATCTTTAGCCCAAGTTCTGCCGATGGAAAAACAGTGTATGCACAAGTGTACAATGCCGATGGCTACGAACTTCAGCAGTTGGCAGTAGAGCATTCAACGCAACGGCCTGCGTTGCAAAAAAATCTCTCGTGGACTGATTTGAAGAGCAAAAAAACTGAAACAGAAAATGAAGAAAGTGTTGTTCTAAAAGAAGGAAAATATTCTTCATTTGGAAAATCACTTTTCCTTCCTCGTTTTATTGTTCCCATTGCTTTTTATACCGGGGAAACCTTTATTGCTGGTGGATTTACGGGCGGAACGGATATTTTAAACCGGCACGCATGGCAAGCCGGTGGCACTTATCGCTTCGATGCAAAGCATCCAGGCTATTTTGCAAATTATAGTTACAATCGCTTTCGTCCCATTTTTGGTTTTGGCATTCAAGACAGTGTGGTGTATTACGGAAATGTTTTTTTTCCCAATACGGCAAGAGTAGTGCAATACTTTGAGGAGCGCCGTAATAGTTATGCCTATGTTGCCTTTCCCATTAAGAGACATTCTTTTTCAACGACTTATTTTTACGAAGATAGATTTCCACAGTCAAATCTCACTGCGGCTGAAGCTTCGTTGTTAACGACGGGAAAATTTGCGGGCCTCTCTTTTGGCTATAATTATTCAAGCCTCGGCAAAACCGCAGCTGCCATAAGTGCGGAGCAGGGCAGGAAGGTGCGTCTTTCTACTTCGGTAACCAATCACCGTTTTGGTTCCGATGCCAGCAACGAGCAAACTATCTTCAGTGGCGATTGGCGCGAGTTTGTAAAGACTTGGGGCCATCAAGTGTTGGCGTTGAGGGCTGCTGGCGGAATTACTTTTGGAGATACTATCAACCAGGGAACTTTTGGAATGGGGGGAGCTCTTGGCGAGGGTGCGTTTGGCGCCGGAGGCTCTTTGTTTTATTTGCCTCTTCGAGGGCTTCCTATTTCTGCCATTTCCAGTACACGGGCAATGTTGGGATCTGCTGAATATCGTTTCAGGCTTGCATCTCCTCAACGTTCGCTTGGCACGTGGCCTTTTTATCTCAAAAATGTGCATGCTAGTCTTTTTGCTGATTATGGAAACGGATGGAACTCCGGTGAAAAAGATGGCGCAAACTTCAAAGAATTTTTTGGAGATTTTCTCCTTGGCGTAGGTGCTGAGCTTCGGGCGGATTTTGTTGTGGGCTATGGACTTCCCGTTGTGGGGAGACTTGGTTACGGAATTATCGTTGTTAATCGCGATAGGCTCAATGGTGTAAAAGATGATCTCTTAAATACAGATGTAAAAAATGGGGTCATTATTTTGCAGTTTGGAACTTCGTTTTAGTCACTTCCTGTTTAAAGGATACTCATGAAGCGTATTGTTTCTTTTTCCCTTCTTTTTTTCTTTTTGTTTCACTTTTCAGTTGAAGCAAAAAATAAGTATCGTCGTGGCTCTTCGCAAAATGAAGACAATGTTCTTCAATCGCAATTGGAGTTGTTAAAAGAGCAGACAAAAGATTTTTCTACTGAAGATTGGAACTTTCTTCTCGCAAAAAATTTACTCCAAAAAGAAAAGTGGCTCGATTCTCTTTATCATTTAAGCAAAATTCCAGAAACTTATTTTCTCTATGACTCCGTTTTATTTATGAAAGCCGAATCTTTTCTAAGGCTGAACCAGATTGAGTTTGCGCGAGAGGCGCTGGCAACATTATTTTCTTCCCACCACAAATCTGTCTCTCTTCCCCAAGCAAAAGTGCTCTTGGCTGAAGTGCTGATTGAAGAAAAAAACTTTGAAAAAGCTCTTGTTTTGTTAAATGAACTTCTGAAAGAAGCTGTTTCCCCTCAAAGAACAAAAAAACTAACCCTCCTAAAATTTGAAGCGTTGCTTGGTGCAAAAAATAAAAATGAAATTGAACGTTGGGGAAAAGATGTCTTACTCAATCTCAAAAGTAGAGAGGAGTTCGATGCATATGCTCCAACCTTAGAAAAGATAAAAGAAAAACTGGGAACTGATCTCTTGTCGTGGTCACAGCAAGATGTGCAACAATACCTTATTGCAGAATCCTTCGAAAAAAATTCTCAGTGGCACGATGCTATTGATGTTTTGCGCCCCTTGCTTAACCGAGAGCAGCTCTCTCGAGAGGTGAGGGCAAAATCAATGTGGATCTTGGGCTTAAGCCTTGCCAGAATTCACCAGTATGATGAGGCAGTGACGCTTTTAGAAGATACGCGAAAACTACCAGAGAGCAGCCCCTTTAGAGGTAATCTTTTAAGGAGGCTTGCTCTTACCTATGCCAAAAGAGGTGAATTTGAGACATCTCTTCGTATTCGAAGAAATCTTTTGGAATCCCACCCAAGCAAAAAAAGTAAACAACAGCTAGCTCAAATTATAGCCGACACCGAATTTTATCAAGGTTCCTATCGCCAAGCCATTGCTGCCTGGAAAACAAGTCTGGAATTGGGTTTGCGAGGAAAGCAAAAAGCAGTCACCAATTGGCATTTAGCTTGGAGTTATTATCGTTTAGGAAAATATGATGAAGCTTTGGAACGTTTTTCTCAGTTAATTGAAAGCAAGGAAGCAAAAATTTATCATATGCATGACAGAGTGCGATATTGGAAAGCCAGAACGTTTGAGCAGTTGTCACAACATGATGAGGCGAGGAAAATTTACCGTGAATTGATGCGGGAATATCCAGTTGGCTATTACCGAGAAGCTGCTAGAAGACGGCTTGAAAAAAAGGAGCTGGATTTTTCAACTATTGCGCATACGAAACTCAAAAAAATAAATGAGATTCACTGGGAACCAGAGCTTCCCGATTTTAGACTTCTAGAAAAAAGCTCGCCGCATTTTTCGCGCGCTCTTTATTTACATCGTTTTCCTTTTCATGAGGAACTTATCGAAGAGCTCAAAGCCTCAAAGGAGGAAAAGGGATATTTGGAAATAAAGCTTTGGCTGGCAGCACAGCATGAAGGACATAGTTTTGCGTATCGTTTTGTTGCGCGGCATTTTAAACACTATTTTTCACGTCTTCCAGAAAATGATGCTTTTGGGCAGTTTGTTTGGAAGCAATATTATCCTGAAGTGTATCCGGATATTGTCTCTCAAGTGATTAATAATGGGGATCTCGATAAGCGACTTATTTATGCTCTTATCCGAACAGAGTCTGCCTTTCAGGAAAAAGTTGTTTCTAAAGCTGGTGCGATTGGCCTCATGCAAATAATGCCAACGACAGCAAAGCAAGTAGCCATAATGGAAAGCGAGGGAGGCGCTTTCTCATTCGAGAGTAGTCAACTGTACGAAGCAAAGCATAATATTCATCTTGGCATTGGATACTTCACGTATTTACAATCTCTTTTCCCCAATAATCCTGTGGCCTGGATTGCTTCTTATAATGCAGGCGAAGATGCAGTGGCAAGATGGCTCAAGCAAAAGAAAGATTTAACGATAGAAGAATTTATAGAAGAAATTCCTTATTACGAAACAAACTTGTATGTGAAAAAAGTGCTGACAGCTTATTGGGTGAATCAGTTGTTGCACTAAGGTGTGTGTTTAAATTTGATGAGAATTGTGGATTGTATCTTGAAGTGAAGTTGAATTTGGAAGAGAAAGAAAAGAGAGGAAGTGATGGCGTAAAGTGGATAGGTCATAAAAGA